>CAVDQU010000138.1:0-7126 GCA_963611035.1 Agathobaculum sp. | reverse complement strand
CCAGATGAATCCCTGACAAAACGGGGAACTTTTTATCTTAAAAGCGAAATCCCTGCATAGGTATAAAAATACCGCAGAACGTAAGGCGGATGCCTGTGAAACGCTCTGCGGTATTCTGAATATGTTTTATTTTATTTATTGCTCAGTCTTAGACTGCTGCCAGTGCCTTTCCTAATTCCTTGCACTTAGCTAAAGCATCGTCATCTGGAGTTTCCTGGGTGATAACGCCTTCTCCACATGCAACTTCTGCGCCTGCTGCCTTCATACGGTCTTCCCAGTCGCGCATCCACTGTCCATCACCCCAGCCAAAGGAGCCAAACAGACCAACGGTTTTTCCTGATGCAAATCCTTCTACTTCAGCTACGAATGGTTCCATCTCATCTTCTTCCAGAACCTCAGCTCCCATTGCAGGGCATCCTAATGCAAATGCCTTTGCATCCTTCAGATCAGCTGCAGATACTGCAGATACTTCTGCCAGTTTTGCTTTCTTTCCAGCTTCTTCGATTCCCTGTGCTACTGCCTGTGCCATAGCCTCTGTGTTGCCTGTCTGTGACCAGTAAACTACCATGATTTCGTCCATTATTTTTTCCTCCTATACTGCCATTAATTTACGTGAATGTAAATCATACAGCTCCATAATGTTTTTAACAGTCATTCCTGAAGATACCATGTGGATCACTTTTTCTCTTGCCTGGTCATACCCGGCAAATACTTTCCGGCATTCTTCCAGATTGGAATATACCTTCCAGTATCCGATATACAGCGGATTCTGTCCCCGGTTTTCAATAAAACCGATCACATCTTCCGGCGGATATCCGAGAAGCAGTCCGATCTCATGAGGAAAATCGCCTTTCCCTTCCATATGAGCGCGGTAACGCTCTGACACTCCATAGAGGATCTTGGAAAGCATGTCTTCACTGCAGCCAAATTCCGCCATTAGTTTTTTTACCTTTTCTGTTCTTAAATAAGCTTCCAGTTTTTCCCGTACATATAAGAGAAAAGTAATACGGTCATCGGATTCATAAAGAACATAACAGGAAACAGCGCTGGAACGGAACAGCCGCAGTACTGCACTGCGAAAGCTTCTGTCTACTGTAAGAAGATTGGATATCTTACGTCCTGTAAGAAGTGGAGCACACTGAAGCGCGATCTGGATCTCCAGTTCCTGCCTGTTTAAACCAAGCATCAGATCAAGGGTTTCTTTACTCATAGGATACCTCATTTACTACTGTTAAAATATAGTTAGTTTTAGCTAACATCCTCGTATATCGTATCAGATAACATAAGAAAAAACAAGTAGGGTTATGGGTAACTTTTCTCAATAAATCTATTTATAATAAACAACTGTCAGGTACTGGCCCTTGTGGATGGTGTCAGAGCGCAGGGAGTTCATCCTCTTTAATTCCTTTATATACTCTTCTGTACTCATACGGCTTCCCTTTTTATACTGGCGGGCTATCTTCCACAGGTTATCTCCCTCTTTGATCTCCACACTGCGGTAATAGGGGCTGACAGTTATAGGTTCCTCTTCTGCCATGGATGTAAGCATACTCCGTCCTGTGAGAATAGTGGCAAAAAGCAGCATAATAAAACATCCTGTTAAAAACCGTCTTCTTACTAATCTTCTTCTGCGCATAACGTTTCCTCCTCATTCGTCCAAAGCAAATAGAACATTTGTTCTTTTCATGTTTATACTATATCATTCGAACATACGTTTGTCAACGATTTAAGGAGGAAAAATCGAACAAAGGTTTGCATTTTTATCGAACATATGTTACTATAATATCAGTAAAAGATTATTACAGAACAGAAGGGGGAATTTTCATGGCCCAGGACAGACTTACTGCAAAACAACAGGAAATTTTAGAATACATAAAAAATACGATCTTAAAGAAAGGATATCCGCCGGCTGTACGGGATATCTGTGAAGCTGTGAAATTAAAATCCACATCTTCTGTCCACTCTCATCTGTCTGCACTGGAGGAAAAAGGATATATCCACCGTGATCCTACCAAGCCAAGAGCCATTGAGATACTGGATGATACCTTTAATTTTAACCGGAAGGAAATGGTAAATATCCCGGTTATCGGCACCGTAGCTGCCGGTGAGCCGATCCTGGCAGAGGAACACATTGAAAGCTATTTCCCATTCCCGGCAGAGTCTCTTCCAAATGCAGAGACTTTTATGCTTCACGTAAAAGGTGAAAGTATGATAAATGCCGGTATCCTTCCAGGAGACCAGCTGATCGTAGAACAGCGTCCAACTGCTGAAAATGGTGAGATCGTAGTTGCCCTTTTAGATGATTCCGCTACTGTAAAGCGTTTCTTTAAGGAAAAAGACCATTACCGCCTGCAGCCGGAAAATGATGCTATGGATCCGATCATTACGGATCATGTGGAGATCCTTGGCAAGGTAATCGGACTGATAAGGATGATGTAATGCCGCTAAGGAAAAACAAGCACCGCCGTAAGGCGGTATTTGTTTTTCATGCGGCATTAACGAGCGAACCGTCTGCGTAAGCAGACAGTTGAGCGCGCAGCGCGTGTTCGTGAGTTTATCCCCGGCCATAGAACAACTTCCACAAAAAAGCCACTATACAGTTCCCAGAACCAGGGAACCATACAGTGGCTTTACTCATACTCTTATATTCTTTACTGGATCTCATTCACATCCACAAATGTCTTTCCATCTCTCCAGATACGCTCCAGATCATAAAACAGGCGGTCTTCGCGGCAGAAAATGTGCACGATGATATCCTTATAATCCATAAGGATCCAGTTTGCGCTCTGATAGCCTTCGATCTGCTTGCATTCGCAGCCTGCTTTTCCAAGCATCTCTTCTACATTGTCAGCCATAGCCTGTACCTGATTCGGGTTGCTTCCGTCTGCGATGATGAAATAATCAGCAAGAACGGATACAGACTGGATATCAATGATCTTGATATCCTGGCCCTTTTTATCACTTAACGCCTCATAGGCGATCTTTACCATTTCCTTAGAATTCATTCTATTTCTCCTTTTATTTGTCGGCTGCTACCAACTGTTTGAAATATTCATATGCGGTAGCGGTCATAGGATCCGCATCAGCGCCTTTTTTTGCCAGATATTCCAGTGTACTCTTTAAAATTTCGTACATGGTCTGGTCCAGGTCCTCATAGGCAAGTTTTCTCATCTGAGGCAGATTATCTGCTTTATAGCGCCTTGGCTCAATATAATCGGCAATATATACGATCTTGTCCAGAACAGACATATCAGCCTTACCTGTAGTATGACAGGCAATGGCACTTATGATCTCCGGATCTTCGATCCCATATTTATTCTCTGCCAGCCATGCACCGTACTTGGCATGAAGCACTGGAAGGGCCTTCTTTTCTGCATCGGTCACAGGAATTTTATGGCTGATACATTTCTTTAAGATGATCTCATCTGCAAAACGCTTGCCGCAGTCATGCATCAGTCCTGCAAGTTCCGCCTTATCTATATCATATCCATAACGCATGGCAAGATTCATACAGGTAAAAGATACGCTGAGTGAATGCTCATAACGCATAGGATCCAGTTTGGTTTTCAGTTTACTGCGCAGCATCATGATCTGACTGCAATGATTGCTCATCTGCATAACTGTCTCTCCTTTAATCTTCAAAGGCTTCTCTGTAAAGTCCATGTATTCTGATATATCCGGCAACCGGGCCTGGGACCAGGTCTTTTATAGACTGCCCTGAGGATACCATTTTCCGTATCTGCTTGGAAGCTACATCCATTTCCTCAAAACGGATCACTCCGATCCTGGCACCATATTCTTTCTCCAGGTGTTTTACCTGTTTTTCAAAATCCGGATGATCTTTTTCATAAAATCTTGCTGCTGCCAGCAAAACTGCCTGCTTCATGACCATTTCCGGATGATACCACTGTTCGATCTCATAAAGGGAATCCGCACCTATGATAAAATAAAATTCATGCTGTGGATATGCATCCTTAAGCAATGACAGCGTCTGGGCTGTATAGGTGTTTCCTTCCCTTTTCAGTTCAAAATCAGAATATACAAAATAGGGAACTGACCCGATGGCCAGCTTTACCATGTCTTCCCGCTCTTTTCCTTCTGTCACCAGACGGCCTTTTTTATGAGGCGGATGACCAGAGGGCATAAACCAGATCTCATCCAGTCCAAACTGCTCATATGCCTGTTTTCCAAGGGCAAGATGGCCATTATGGATTGGATCAAAGGTGCCGCCCAGGATTCCTATTTTTGCCATGTCAGACCTCCCTGGTCATCGTAGATTATGGTAATACGATCTTTCTCTTTGTCTCATCCTTTGCCGGACGATACAGTACGATCTTTCTTCCGATCACCTGTACTACTTCTGAATGGGTACGCTCACCCAGTACTTCTGCAATAGATCTGCCGTCATCCAGGCAGTTCTTTAATACAGTGATCTTTACAAGCTCTCTGGCCTCTAATGCTTCAGAAACAGCCTCTGTTACCTCTGGGGTAAGGCTGGACTTACCGATCTGGAAGATTGGATCCAGGTTCATTGCAAGACCTTTTAAATAGGATCTCTGCTTACTTGTCATTGGTTTCTCCTTTATCTATATAAACTAAAACGATCAATAGTCATTATATTGATTATTTGTAATAATCAAACTCCAGTCCATACATGCGGACCGTGTCACCTTCACTGATACCGGCCTTTTCAAGATCCTCTAAGATACCGGTATTCTTTAAGAACTTCTGGAAGAAATCAAATCCCTTCTCAGAGTCAAGGTTGGTATAGCCAAGCATCTTTTCAATTCTCGGTCCTTCTACTACATAAGCGCCGTCATCTGCTCTTGTAACTGTATAAGGCAGGTTGCGGTCGCCCTGGTACTCGATCTCAAATTCCTTCTCAAATACAACAGGCGCGGAATCTACAGTCTTTAACAGGTCATTTACATGCCATAACAGCTCTTTTACGCCCTGTCTGCTGACTGCGGAGATTGGGAATACCTTAATGCCCTTTGGTTCAAATTCTGCCTTTAATCTGGCGATGATATCATTGGAATCATCTTCAGAGAAACAAGCATCCATTTTATTGGCTGCGATCACCTGAGGACGCTTTAAAAGATCTGGATTGTATGCTTCCAGTTCCTTGTTAATAGTTAAAATATCCTCTAACGGATCTCTTCCTTCTACAGAAGCGCCGTCTACTACGTGGACTAAAACCTTAGTACGCTCAATGTGGCGCAGGAAAGAATGTCCCAGTCCTACTCCCTCAGAAGCTCCCTCGATCAGTCCCGGGATATCTGCCATAACGAAGCCTGCGCCGTCGCCCAGATCTACCACGCCCAGATGCGGGTTTAAAGTGGTGAAATGGTAGTTTGCGATCTCAGGTCTTGCGTTGCTGACTACAGATAACAGTGTGGATTTTCCAACATTTGGAAATCCTACCAGACCTACGTCTGCGATCACCTTAAGCTCCAGGGTGACCCACAGTTCCTGTCCAGGCTGTCCAGGCTGTGCATACTTGGGAACCTGCATGGTGGAGGTTGCGAAATGCATGTTGCCAAGGCCGCCTTTTCCGCCCTTTAAAATAACTTCTCTTTTATTATCACCGGACATATCTGCAATGACTTTTCCGGACTCAAAATCCTTAATTACCGTTCCTTCCGGTACTTTCACGATCAGATCATCGGCATCTGCTCCGTGACAGCGGCGCTTTCCGCCTTCCTGTCCGTCTTTTGCCACATACTTGTGGATGTGACGGAAATCTACCAGTGTGTTCTTTCCTGTGTCTACCTGGAAAATAACATCGCCGCCTCTTCCGCCGTCTCCGCCGTCAGGACCGCCATTTGGAACATAAAGCTCTCTGCGGAAAGAAACATGGCCGTCTCCGCCTTTACCGGACTTTATAAATACTTTTGCTCTATCTGCGAACATTATACAGCACCTCCTGTTGGTGTTGAATGTGAAGATCCCCAGTGGGCAAAATACGTTACTGTCACTGAGGATACAGAAAAAAGGGGCTCCATACATATTCGTATGGGGCCCTCAGAATTACTCGTTGATTGCTCTTGGGTAAACAGAAACCTGTTTCTTGTCTCTGCCCTTTCTTTCAAACTTAACAACTCCGTCTACTAAAGCAAATAAGGTATCGTCGCCGCCCTTACCTACGTTGTTGCCAGGATGAATATGTGTACCGCGCTGTCTGTACAGAATGTTTCCTGCCAGTACGAACTGTCCATCAGCTCTCTTTGCGCCAAGTCTCTTAGACTCGGAATCACGGCCGTTCTTAGTAGAACCAACACCCTTTTTATGAGCGAATAACTGAAGGTTCATCTTTAACATGTGTTACACCTCCTTAAATCGGATATTAATGTATGATTTTCCATAATCATTCTCAATATTCTGAAGTCCCAGAACAAGAGAATTCATAAGGAGCTGTGACTCAGGGCTTATATCTGAAGTGAAGCGGAAGTCAAACTGAATGTCTTCCTGTCCGGCTGTCCCTTCAAATCCGTCATCCGTAAATGTCTCTACTGAATTGTAAAAATTAATAGCCAGTGCAGAAACCGCTGCGCAGATGATATCTTCACCTTCTTCAGCATAACCTGCATGTCCCTTAATCACGATCCCGCAGTAAAGATCATTGCCTGAATCTGCGGATTTCTTAAATACTGTCGTCTGGATCATACCATTTACAATTAAGCGTTGATCTTTTCGATCTTAACCTGTGTAAAGAGCTGTCTGTGGCCGTTCTTTTTGTGATAGCCAGTTTTTCTCTTATACTTGTAAACGATAACTTTCTTTCCCTTGCCTTCCTTCTCAACTGTTGCTGTAACAGTTGCTCCGGCTACGGTTGGGCATCCAATCTGCAGTTCGCCGTTGTTAACAGCCAGCACCTGGTCAAATGTTACGGTCTCGCCTGCGCCTGCGCCCAGTCTTTCTACCTTAATGACATCGCCTTCTGCTACCTTGTACTGCTTTCCGCCTGTTGCAATAATCGCGTACATAAAAAGGCACCTCCTATGTTCATTACTCGCCAGTTTCGGTGTTTCTTTCGAAATCTTTTACCTCACTGTGCGGCATACTTAAGTATAATAGCACCCGACTTTTTAATTGTCAAGGACATTTTTTAAATATTTTGTTACAA
>CAVDQU010000137.1:0-7136 GCA_963611035.1 Agathobaculum sp. | reverse complement strand
TTCCTCATCTTCCTTCTTTGAGAAAGTACAGGTAGAATAAAGCATCATTCCCCCTGGCTTTAACATGGCTACGGCCTGCTCCAAAATTTCTCTCTGGATCGGGCTGTAATAATCCGGGCCTCTGTTTACCCAGTCTTTTACCATGTCCTCTTCCCTGCGGAACATTCCTTCCCCGGAGCAGGGGGCATCTATTAAGATTTTATCAAAAAACTCCTGCCATACAGCCGCCAGTTTCGCCGGTTCTTCACTTAAGACACAGATATTTTCCGCTCCTGCCAGTTCCAGGTTTTTAAGAAGGGCCCTGGCTCTGGAATAACTGATATCATTGGACACCAACATTCCTTTTCCCTGTAATTTTGCTGCCAGCTCCGTACTTTTTCCTCCAGGAGCAGCACATACGTCCAAAACCTTATCTCCCGGTTCTACAGGAAGGACAGCTGCCGGTGCCATGGCACTTGGCTCCTGAAGATAGTAGAGACCTGCATAATAAAAGGGATGTCTGGCCGGGCGCTCTGTATCCGGATAATAAAAGCCTTTTTCTGTCCAGTCCACAGGTGTCAGCTCCAAATGGGACATATTTTTAAATTCCTCTGGCGTGATCTTTAAAGTATTTACCCGCAGTCCCGGCTTCCACGCCTCTTCATAGCTTTTTATATATGCTTCATATTCATCCCCTAAAAGCTGTTCCATTTCTTTTAAGAACGCTTCCGGCAGCTGCTTTACATCTGTCATATCCTGCTCCTTTTATATGATCTATAAATAATGTTGGGGTCAAAAGGTTTTTTGCCCCCTCTGATACCGAATTGCTACGTGGTTTGCACTCTCGCAATTCATTTAAGCGTTATTATCTAAAAGATCCCGCCATATATTAAAACAACCCCGCTTTTACTGAGAGGACATATGAAACGGATCCTGATAAGCCTTCTG
Source organism: Agathobaculum sp. (assembly GCA_963611035.1). Taxonomy (GTDB): domain Bacteria; phylum Bacillota; class Clostridia; order Lachnospirales; family Lachnospiraceae; genus Enterocloster. The sequence continues at coordinate 6,209 of CAVDQU010000137.1, read as the reverse complement.
GCTCTCTTTTTTCTTATGCTGCTTTTACTCTCCCCGGCTACCGCCTTAGAAGGCGCCAGAAACGGGCTTTTACTCTGGGCTTACACAGTTCTTCCAACCTTGCTGCCCTTTATGATCGGGACCGGGATCATTTCCATTTTTTTCCATTTTCCTGATCCAGCCATATTTATTTTTCTTACCGGCCTGTTATGCGGCTACCCCATGGGTGCCAAAATGGACCGTGACCTTTTAGAAAGAGGCCAGATCTCCCCTGAACAGGCAAGCTGGCTTCTTGCTATCTGCAATCACCCAAGCCCTATGTTCCTTACCGGTTATACGGCACTGGAAGGCCAAAAACTTTTTCCAGCTTCTGCACCTTTCCCATTGGTCATTTTCCTGATCGCCCTGTATCTGCCTGTTTTACCAATTTCTTTTCTTGCCCGACATTATTATAAAGCAAACACAAAAAATACGGAAATTACAAACCATATCTGCGATCCAGCAAACAGTCGCAAAACAGAAAGCAGCCAGGTCAAACCACTGCCAAAACCATTTTCCCTTGACTCACACTTGATGAGCTGTCTTGAAATCATGGAAAAGATCGGCCTTTATATCATGCTGTTTTCCATGCTTTCCCTTTATCTTTTCAAACTGCCTCTGCCAGGACCAGCCCCTATAAAGCCTGCTCTTATAGGCCTTTTAGAAATCACCACCGGGATCCATACCATATGTGAACATGTTCCCGGACTTCCCGGCCTCCTCTTAGTCACAGCAAGCGTTTCCTTTGGAGGCATCAGCGGCATTTTCCAGACCCGAAGCGTCCTTACCATGAACAGTGGCAGAAAAAATGCCGGACTTTCCATCCGGCATTATATCTTCTGGAAAGCCCTTCACAGTTTACTTTCCTGCATATTCTTGCTTGTTTTATGGAAGTTTTATGCTTCTTCCTTCTTCTCTTCCTGAGGTGCTGGCTGTGCCTCTGGCTCCTGCCGTACCAGACCTGGGGACAGTTCCTTGCGGTTGTTGGTCACAATGTCATAGTTTGACTGCATGGAGCTCATAAAGGAATCAAAACGTCCCTTTGCGGTTTCCATGGTATGATCCATAATGTTCTGCAGGCTGCGCAGCATATCATCGGTATACTGGATGGCGCCCTGACGGATGTTGTTTGCATCATTCACTGCTGCATCTACAATAGCCTGAGCCTGGATATTTGCCTGCTCAACTACCTCATTTGCATGGGCATAAGCACGCTGCATGATCTCATGGTCATTGACCATCTCTGTAGTCTGTGCATCTGCCTGCGCTACCATGGAATTAGCCTGTTCAGTAGCCTGCTCTACCATGGTATTTGCCTGCTCGGTTGCCTGTGCGATCATGGAATCAGACTGCTTCTTTGCATCTGCTAACATAGAATCAGACTGAGCCTGAGCGTCACTTAAAATACTCTCCTGCTGGCTGATGATCTTCTGGTATTTCTTGATCTCATCCGGGATACGCATGCGAAGCTCTACTAACAGCTCCTCCATTTCTTCCTTATTTACAATGATCTTGCTGTTAGATAATGCCTGGAATTTACAACTGTCTATGTATTCTTCAATTTCACTGATCAACTGTTCGATTCTGCTCATTTTATCGTTCTCCTTTGGTTTATTACATGTAACTATTACATATTCTCTGCTTTTTTCATCTCATCCAGTTTTTCTCTCACCCGTTCTGCAACGATGGGATGTAAAAACTCTTTGATATCGCCGTCAAATTCCGCGATCTCTTTTACAATACTGGAACTGAGATAGGAATATTTCAGATTGGTAGTTAAAAATATAGTATCGATCTCCGGTGCAATCACACGGTTGGTCTGGGCCATCTGAAGTTCATACTCAAAATCAGTGATCGCTCTCAAACCTCTTACGATCACATTGGCCTGGTTCTGACGGACAAAGTCGATCAGAAGTCCCTGGAAAGACTGTACTTCTACATTTGGGATATCAGCTGTCACTTCCTTTAAAAGCTCTACTCTCTCTTCTGCTGTAAATAACGGTGATTTGGAACGGTTTTTTAAAACACCGATGATCACTTTATCAAACATCTGGGCGGTACGCCGGATAATGTCAATATGTCCTAATGTAACCGGATCGAAACTGCCCGGATAGACTGCGACTCTCATTTATTCCCCCTTGCCAGCAAATATATGTTTGTTGGTCTTGTATACTTTTTCTTTTATCATATGAAAGCCTGCATCAGAAAGCCATTTAAAATCCGTTTCCTTAGAAGCTTCTATAATGATCAGGGTATCTTCTGTCACCATAGGGGAACCAGAAAGATATTCTAATACACGGTTTTCAAATTCGTGGTTATATGGCGGATCCATAAAGATAATGTCAAACCGTGGATTTCTTCCCTCTAATTTTTTCAGTCCCGCGATCACATCACAGTTTAATACCAGCGCCCCCTCTTCTAAATGGGTGCGGTTTAAATTTTCCCGGATACAGGAAACTGCCTCCGGATTACTTTCAACAAAAAATGCCTGTTTTGCGCCCCGGCTTAAAGCTTCGATACCGATTGCTCCGCTTCCGGAAAACAGGTCCAGAAAGGTACAGCCCGGAATCTGGGTATTTAACATATTAAATAAAGTCTCCTTGATCCGGTCTGTGGTAGGTCTTGTGTCCATACCTTCTATTGTTTTTAAAAGCAGCCTTCTTGCGCTGCCAGCAATGACTCTCATGTACGATAAACTCCTGTTTGAGCAGTTTATAAACTCCCTCTGCTCTGTTTTCATTCCCAACAAGTATAATATGAAAATTTACTTAATACAAGGTTTTTTTATGGATTTTGCATTTTTTAACAATTTACGCAGAACCTTCTAGTGTATTATCTTAAGATGGTCACATACTAAGAACGTAACAAACAACAAGCTCTTAAAACAAAAGAGCACTTTCTCAATTAAGGAGGCGTTTTATTATGTCTAACAACACAAACAAAACAAACGTACCCGAAGCAAAGGAAGCCATGGACCGATTTAAAATGGAGGTAGCAAGCGAACTTGGAGTACCTTTAAGCAACGGCTACAACGGCAACCTTACCTCTGCGCAGAATGGTTCTGTAGGCGGCTATATGGTCAAAAAAATGATCGAGAACCAGGAACGCCAGATGGCAGGTAAGTAAATCTCCTTAAGACAGGAAAAGATCACCCCAGACAGAATCACTTCTGTCCGGGGTGGTTTTTTATCCCTATCTTTTTACTCCTGCGGCCCATACATCTTTAACAGTTGTATCTTTGTTTCTCCTGTATTTATAATAGAATAATTTTCATCCCCGGCAGGTACAAAAAACTGGGAATTTCTTTCTATCTGATACTCTTTTGTTTCTGTTTTCAAAATACCTTTACCAGATAAGATATAAAGGCAGGAAAATACTTCCTCTTCCTTAAATTCCTTTGTTTCTCCCTTTTCAATGGTATGCTGTTCCATCTTAAAGCAAGTGGTATCCTCGTATCCTACCAGACAGAGGCCTCCATTTTCCAGTGCTCTTTCTCTGATGCAGGCATCTTCCCTTGTAGCAGCTTCCCCTGCTCCCACATAGTGGAAACACTCAAACATCTTTTCAAATCCCAGCCCCTGGTGGCACATACTGTCATCAATGGTGTAGCCGGAAGGTGTCACTTTTTCTACCCGGATGGTATAATCCGTAGGTTCCTGGATCTCGATCAGGGTACAGCCTGCTCCAATGGCATGGGGAACGCCGCCCTTTACCAGATAGGTTTCTCCCGGCTTTACCTCCAGACAGTTCATCAGACTTAACATCCGGTCATAATCCTGTTCAAAGAAGCATTCTTCCCATTCTTTCCTGGTAATGCCTTCTTTAAATCCCAGATAAAGACACGGCTTTTCTTCACAGTCCTCTCTTGCATTTAAAATATGCCAGCACTCCGTCTTTCCAAAAGGACTTCCAAAAAGACGTTTTGCCGTTTCCCGGTCCGGGTGTACCTGCACTGTAAGACGTTCTTTGCTGTCGATCATTTTAATAAGAACACCTGGCGTGCTGCCCCAGGTTTCTACATGCTTTTTCCCTAATATTCCTTCCGGGTCAGACTCTATGTATTCTTTCAGAGTCTTTCCGTCATATTCTCCCCCTGCTATTTTACATAAGCCTTCGCATATTTCTTCCCGTCCAGCATTAAAAGCCCTTGTTACGGAATACATCCATTCTTCTGGAAAATGACTGTCTTCTGCCTTTTCATCACCATGGATCTTTCCGATCTCTCTTCCTCCGAGATACGTTCTCCATACCCTTTCACCCAGCACACAAACAGTTTCTCTCTTCATAGCATTTTCCTCCTTACAGGTTCAGCTTCTCATACCGGTTTCCCAGATAAGAATCCACCTGGCGTTTTAATTCCAGATGCTCTTCTTTTTCCAGTTCCGGATCATCGTCTAATATCTCATTGACCTCTTCGGATACCTGCTTTAACAGGTTTGCGTCTGTAAATACATCGCCAATGCGGAATTCCAGGTCACCGCTTTGGCGTACACCAAAAATATCTCCCGGGCCACGAAGCTTCAGATCCTCAGAAGCAATATAAAAGCCGTCATTGGAACGGTTTAAAATATCCAGCCGCTCCATGGTATCTTTTCCGCCGGAACCATTGACCATGATACAATAGGACTGGTGGCTGCCGCGGCCTACACGGCCTCTTAACTGGTGCAGCTGGGCCAGACCAAAGCGTTCCGCGTTTTCGATCATCATTACTGTAGCATTTGGCACATTCACTCCAACTTCGATAACGGTGGTAGATACAAGGACCTGGATTTCACCGGCTGCAAACCGTTCCATGATCTTGTTTTTCTCTTTTGCCTTCATTTTTCCGTGAAGATACTCTACATTAATGGTATCCGGCAGTGCATCCCGCAGTGTTTTTGAATAATCCAGTACATTTTCCCCTTCGATCATCTCGCTTGCTTCCACCATAGGGCAGATCACATAGGCCTGACGGCCTGCTTCCACCTGTTTTTCTATAAAAGCATAGGCTTTTGGCCGGTAACTGGTATCTACTACGCAGTTCTTGATCACCTGGCGGCCTTCAGGAAGCTCATCGATCACAGAAATATCCAGATCTCCATATAAAATAATCGCCAGTGTACGTGGAATAGGCGTTGCACTCATAACTAATACATGAGGCGTTTCCCCTTTTTCACTTAAAAGCTCTCTCTGACCAACTCCAAACCGGTGCTGCTCATCAGTGATCACAAGAGCCAGTTTATCATAAATTACTTTCTCCTGGATCAGCGCATGGGTCCCGATAATAATATCTGCCTCATGGGAAGCTGTTTTTTCGTATGCGATCCGCTTTTCCTTGGCCGTCATAGATCCGGTGATCAGAACTACCTTCTTATCAATGCCGCAACATTCAAACATCTTTGTAATAGACTCAAAATGCTGTCTTGCCAGTACTTCTGTAGGTACCATAAGGGCGCCCTGATATCCATTCTCCGCAGCTGCAAGAAGCGCCAGAATAGCAATGACCGTCTTACCGGAGCCTACATCTCCCTGGACCAGCCGGTTCATGACGCAGCCTTTTTCCAGGTCTGAAAATACCTCCTGTAAGGTACGTTCCTGGGCAGAAGTCAGCGCATAGGGAAGTGACTCTTTTAATCGTCTTGTCTCTTCTCCAGGATGGATCACAAACTCTGTTTTCTTTCCTTCCCTGCTTTCCTTTAACCGGCGTACCCCTACCAGGAACATGAAAAACTCATCAAATACCAGACGTTTTCTGGCAAAAAGCAGTTCTTTCTGGTCTCTTGGAAAATGGATATGCTCTAAGGCATAATTGATCTCTGCCAGTTCATATTTTCTGCGAAGAAAAGCGGGCATGTACTCCCGCTTCATCTGTCTGTTTTCCAGTGCCTGTTTTTCTGCTTTTACAATGGTCTTATTGCTTAAGCCTCTTGTCTGGCCATACACTGGCTGCATGGAGTTCACTACCGTTTCGTAAGCCTCTTCTGTAAAGACCTCCGGCTGCTCCATCATCAGACGGCCCCTCTTTTTTACCACTTTTCCACGGAATACATACATCTGGCCGCTTTTAATATTGGCATGCATATAAGGCATGTTATACCAGGCTAACTGCAGAGCACCTGTTATATCCCGCACATAGGCAGAAACCATCTGGATCTTTCCTGTACGTAAAAGGTCCGGCGGCTTTGGAAGGGCAGCTGCCACACTCATGACCA
>CAVDQU010000136.1:0-7349 GCA_963611035.1 Agathobaculum sp. | reverse complement strand
GGCTATGTGCGTCCATTAGAAAGTGACATTGAACCATTAGAAGGTGAGACCTTTGATGTTTTTGCAGCCAGTGAAGAAGAGTGGAGCGCTGCGATCATGGAAATGGTATTTGGTGTATTTGGCATTGCTACCCAGATCAGTCAGTAAAGAGGAAGTGACAGGATGAATGCTTTCCAGGCATACGTAAAAATGGACTTAAAAAGGGCAGTGTATATGCTGCTCTTTTTATACCAGAAGGTTTTGTTAAGGATATTATGAATGGTACCAATCACCGGTGACTGTGGCTTTAGCAGACAATTCCAGGATAGAAAGCCGGATCTTTGAGGAACTGACCCAGTCAGGTGCAAAGACCTTAGGCGCTGCACAGGCGGGGATCTACAGCGGGGATGAGTATCTGATCCAGAACGGCAGACAGGAAGAGATACCAAAGCTGGAAGATGAATTAAACCGCCTGTATCTGGAAGCAAACCTTCCAAGAATGGATTATTTTAAGAAGGTAAAGGTAAGGGCAACGGAAAATATAAGTACGGCCTGTTTTTATGGGATCAGTGCCAGTGTGCTGATCCTTCTTTTTTCTGTATTGTCTGTGGCAGGCTATCTTCTTCCCTGGAATAAAGGCATGAGAGAAAGTCTGGACAGTGCAGGGATAGGACCGGGGATCAGGACTGCGGGACGGATCCTTGGCTTAACATTTCTGTTTTTTTGCATCACCTTTCCTGGTTTGATGGCAGCTGTGAGGATGAAATGGCTTCCCGCAGATCAGCTGCTGTCTTTGGAATCTATAAAGTTATTGGCTTTTGTGCTGCTCATTGACCTGTCAGCAGCAGCTTTTTGCAACGGTCTTTTCCGGTTATCCGGCAGTTTACCAGGCGGTGTTTTACTGTTGTTTTTTGTGATAATAGTAAGTCATTTTGCAGCAGGAGGTTTCCTGCCGAAAGTATTCCTGCCGGAAACACTGCAGCGCATATCGCCCTATATGCCAACAGGAGTACTGATGGATGCGTTTCGATCCATGGTAACGGAAAGTACAGGAAAAACAGAGCTGATCCGCCTGACAGTCCTTTTTGCAGCAGGTTTCTTTGTCAGCTGTCTTAAGGAGGTGCGGGAAGATTGAAAATGGCGTTCGTTTGGTTCTTTCTTTCCTGCAAGCGGTATTTGAAAAAGCCGGGGATCCTTCTGGCACTTTTGCTGCTTCCAGTGACCGCCTGGATAGCCGGAAACTATGTTTCCACAGAAAAGGAGGGGATAAAGATCGCTTTATATCTTCAGGAAAACAAAGCCCAGGATCAAAACTGGAAAAATATGGGAGATCAGCTGGCGGAAGATCTGTTAAACAATTCCGGGATGTTCCAGTTTTATCTCTGCGACAGCGAAGAAAAACTAAAAGATCAGGTGGCTTCAGGAAAAGTTCTGTCTGATCCCCTTCTTTCTCATGGGAAGCCTGATCTTTACACCTGTTTTTGTGGACATAGGACGGTGGGTGCCATCGATCCAGTGGATAGGGCGGTTGTTTCTGCCTTATTATTATCTTCATTAAGATCTTTATTAAGAACATCAAAATAGTTGATGCCATTCTCATTTCAACGTATGATGTAGAAAGACTGACACAAAGATAGTGCAATGCACCTTCTGATCCTGGATGTAGAATAAAAAGTAAAAATGTGATACAGCATTTTTGCTGATTGTAGGGAAAAGAGAGTAATGCTATAATAGGGCTGTTATAAAGTGGAAATCCCATTTTATAGCAGCCCCTTTTGCTGCCATGCATCTGGAAGAAGCTGCCAGTGGCAGGCTCTGTAAGTAAAGGGGAAGACGAATAAAGCGAGGTTAAATATGGATTATAAGATCATCGGACTGGATCTGGACGGAACATTGACCAATAAAGACAAAATTATCACACCAAGGACAAAAGAAGCCCTTATGAAAGCCCAGGAAGCAGGCAAGATCGTAGTCCTGGCATCCGGCCGTCCTACTGCCGGGGTGGAACCTCTGGCAAAAGAACTGGATCTGGCCCGGTTTGGAAGTTATATTTTATCCTACAACGGTGGCATGATCACCAACTGCAAAACAGGAGAAGTGATCTTTTCATCCACTCTTCCTGTAGAGTCCAACAAAAGGATCATAGAGCTGGCAAAGGAATATGGAGTGGATTATTTAACCTATGAAGGCGGTGATATCATTACGAATAATGATGCCTGCATTTATGCCCATAAAGAGTCCACTATCAATCATCTGCCGCTGCGCCAGGTGGACAATATGGAAGAACATGTAAACTTCCCGGTAGTAAAATTCCTGCTGTTAGATGACGGGGATTATCTGGCAACAGTAGAGCCGAAAGTAAAGGCGGCTCTGGGAAAGAATTTTGCAGTATACCGGTCAGAACCTTACTTTTTGGAGGTTCTTCCAAAAGGCATTGATAAAGCACAGTCCTTAGAGCGTCTGCTGCAGCATTTAGGAATGACAAAAGAAGAGATGATCGCCTGTGGCGATGGATACAATGACCTGACCATGATCCAGTATGCAGGTCTTGGTGTTGCCATGGAGAATGCAGTCCTTCCTGTGAGAAAAGCAGCTGACTATATTACCGCTTCTAATAACGATGATGGCGTAGGTCTGGTAGTGGAGAAGTTCATGCTGGCTTAAGGAGAAAAATACATATGCGAGAACTGCTGGAGGAATTTTTCACTCATTATCTGAGAGAACGGAATTTAGAGGATACACTGGCCCTTCTTACAGATCATGTTATAAGCCTTGGGATCGGTGAACAGGAAGAACATGAATTCTTTCCGCTCCGCTACAGCAAGAGCGACAGCATCCAGAAGATCTCTTCTGAAACAGGAGAAAAACTGATGGAACTGGTCTCAAAAGCACTTCCAGGCGGTATTATGGGCGATTATCCGCCAGACCAGAAATGGGTGGAAGAAAGCATAGAACAGCAGTTTCGGGAGAGAAATGAATACAAAGTAGAGTATCGAGTGGTAGGCAAAGACGGAAGAGATGCCATGATCAGTATCATTACGGATGTTTATGAGCATGTTCATTTTTGCAGGTTCCATGGAATTTGTTACTGTAAATCTGCTTCTGTCAGCTTTTCATCCGCTGTCAGCCTTTTTGCTGACGCTGATGATCAATGCAAGACATTTATTTTACGGGATCTCCATGATGGAAAAGTATAAAAACACAGGCCTTAAAAAGCCATATCTGATCTTTGGAAAGTGTGATGAGTCTTTTTCTATCAACTGTACCATCGATCCGCCAAAAGGAGTGGATAAAGGCTGATTGATCAGATGGAATGCCAGCCGCCAATCGGCGGAACTGGCAGGTTTTACAGGCTAATTCATAAAATGGACTTGCTCTGTAGTAACGGGTGTAAATCGTGCCAGTTCCCGTCCATCCAGATCTGTTTTATGCATATCCACAGCACTGATCTGGTGGTTGTCATAGGTGGTGTAATAGTAAATGCCTTTTGTGGCATTGCAGCAGGAAGTATAAAGAGTGATCTCATATTTTCCTTCTGCCACTTCGCAGCAGCCTCTCTGCTGGTCCACAGCGCCTAAGATATGGAAAAACTGGCTGACGCTGGAAAATTTATCTCCACTGCACCGGGAATTCATTTTCACATAGGCGGCTCTTACAAAGCGGGAGGAAGAAGACAGATCTCCTGGAAGTCCTAAAGCCCCCATTCCACGGCTGTAGGCATTTAACGGCAAACTTTCTGAAAATGTATTTACCGGCTGTTTGGGAGATAAGTGCATGTAGTTGTTTAACTGGAACATCTGCTGTGGGAATGGTGGATTGTTGGTAAGAATGCCTACCGGGTTGTCGTAGATCATCAGCCCTTCTTTTACAGACTCTACGGTAATGGAGCCGGTTTCATCGGCAATAAGCCAGTGAAGACTCCCCACAGGAAGTTGGGGACTAAATGGTGTGTCTACCAGATCCATGTTTTCCAGGGCCTTTTTCGCTTCATTTAAAGAGGCGCAGGTGCCAAGGATGAAGGGGATCAGCTCAAACTGGGTGATCTGTTTTTTGTCAGAGTCCAGGTTTACAGGCTTGTATGTTGCATTTCCAACGAAATTTAAGCCTGCAATGCCAAGGCCTTTTTCATTGACAGCGTCATAATAAAGGGGATAGTCTCCTGCAACATGGGCCATGCCGATAATAGCATAGTGGTTTTCCAGCTTTCCCCCATGGCGCAGAGTAAATACGTAGTTGCGGGGTGTAACTGTGATCTCATCCCCATAGGAAAATTCATAATCCAGAGTACGGCCCATATAGAAGTCTCTGGTCTTGTAAGTTGCGGCTGTGCACATGTAAGTTGGTCCTTTCTGCGATAGTGTTATTGTCCGGTACGATATCCGCCAACGGCGGATAAGGGTATGGTAGAATAAGTTTGCCCCGCATAAGCGGGCAAAGTAGATGTATATAGTAAAAGACTGCGGCAGAACATACGATTAGTCTGCCACAGTCTTTCATCAGATATGCTCTGTTTTATACTCTTGCAATACCTTCTTCGATTGCAGTATCAGCAACTGCCTTTGCAACTACATCAGCTACATTCTTATTTAATGGAGAAGCAATGATGTTTTCAGCAGTCAGTTCCTCATCCGGGATCATGCTGGCAATTGCATAAGAAGCTCTCTGCTTCATTAATTCAGTGATCTCTTTTGCACGAACGGAAAGAGCGCCCTTGAATACGCCTGGGAATACCAGTACGTTGTTGATCTGGTTCGGGAAGTCGGAACGGCCGGTACCTACTACAGCAGCGCCGCCTGCTAACGCTTCGTCTGGCATGATCTCAGGAGTTGGGTTAGCCATGGCAAATACGATACCGTTGTTCATGGTAGAAACCATTTCCTTTGTAACCAGATTTGGACGGGATACGCCGATAAATGCGTCAGCACCCTTTAATGCGTCAGCCAGCTTGCCATGCTCATGGTTTAAGTTGCTGATATGGGAGATTTCTTCCTGACCAGGATTTAATCCCTCATCGCCTTCGCAGATGATGCCGCCTATATCACACATGATCACATTGCCAAATCCCATGTTGATCAGGTGCTTGCCGATGGCGATACCTGCAGCGCCTGCGCCGTTGATGACGATCCTTAATTTGCCCATTTCCTTCTTAGTTACTTTTACTGCGTTTAATAATGCAGCAGCAACAACGATGGCAGTTCCATGCTGGTCATCATGGAATACCGGGATGTCGCACATCTCTTTTAAGCGGCGCTCGATCTCAAAGCATCTTGGAGCTGCAATATCCTCTAAGTTGATACCGCCGAAACTCTTGGAGATCAGGTAAATGGTCTGTACAATGGTATCGGTATCTTTGGAGTCAATGCAAAGAGGGAATGCGTCTACGTCAGCAAATTCTTTAAACAGGGCGCATTTTCCTTCCATAACCGGCATACCGGCAGCAGGACCGATATCACCAAGTCCTAAAACAGCGGTTCCGTCTGTGATAACAGCTACCAGGTTGGAACGGCGGGTCAGCTTAAAGGACTGCTCATAGTCCTTTGCAATCACGCGGCATGGCTCTGCAACGCCTGGTGTGTAAGCAAGGGAAAGATCTTCTCTGGTCCCGATCTTTTTACGGGAAACGACCTCGATCTTTCCGTGAAGGTCATAGTGCATCTGAAGGGAAGCCTGATTGATATCCATAGTGTTAATCTCCTTATTTTTTATATGATTTATTTATACCCAAGTTCACTCAGGTCCCCCGCGCTGACGCGCTCCACTGCCTGCTGATGCAGGCGGGACCTTCGTTAATGGCTCGAAAAAAACAAATGTCTGCTGCGCAGCCGCTTGTTTTTTTCTTCACCCATTATAAACCATCTGCTCCGGATGGAAGATCTCATCAAATTTCTCAGCAGTCAAAAATCCCAGCTCTACGCAGGCCTCTTTCAGGGAGATATTCTCCTTATAAGCCTTCTTGGCTGTTTTTGCTGCATTTTCATATCCGATATATGGATTTAAGCAGGTAACCAGCATGAGAGATCTGTGGAGGTTTTCATCCATCTTTTCACGGTTTGCCCGGATGCCGCTTACGCAGCGGTCATTGAAGGAATTTAATGAGTCAGTGAGCAGGCGTACAGACTGCAGGAAATTGTAAATACATACCGGCATGAACACATTTAACTCAAAATTGCCCTGGGAAGCTGCCATGCCTACAGCGGTGTCATTGGCAATGACCTGAACGGCTACCATGGTAACAGATTCACACTGGGTTGGATTGACTTTTCCGGGCATAATAGAACTGCCAGGTTCATTTTCCGGGATGAAGATCTCACCAAGGCCGCACCGTGGGCCGCTGGACAGCCAGCGGATGTCATTTGCCATCTTCATCATATCGGCAGCCAGTCCCTTTAAGGCGCCGTGGGCGAAGACCAGCTCATCCTTGCTGGTGAGAGAGTGGAACTTATTAGGAGCTGTAACGAAGTCTTTTCCGGTCAGTTCAGCAACTGCCTTTGCAACCTCTGTATCAAAGCCCTTAGGAGCATTTAAACCGGTACCTACGGCAGTACCCCCAAGAGCCAGTTCGTGCAGACCCTTTAAGCTTAAAGAAAGCATTGCTTTGGATTTGATGAGCATTTCCCTCCAGCCGCTGATCTCCTGGGAGAAGGAAATAGGAGTAGCATCCTGAAGATGGGTACGTCCTGTTTTTACGATGCCCTCATTTTCAGCCATCAGTCTGGTAAAGGTATCAGCTAAACGGTCAATAGCCGGGAACAGCTTGTCCTCGATCTCCATAACTGCTGCAATGTGCATGGCAGTAGGGAAGGTATCGTTGGAGCTTTGTGACATGTTGGAATGATCATTTGGGTGAAGAAGTTTTTCAACTGCAATGGCATTTCCACGTCCTGCAATCACTTCATTTACGTTCATATTGGACTGTGTGCCGCTTCCGGTCTGCCATACGGACAGAGGGAAGTTGTCATCCAGCTTGCCTTCCAGTATCTCATCGCAGGCCTGACAGATCAGTGCCAGACGCTTCTCATCCAGCTTACCAAGACGGTTGTTTGCGATAGCTGCCGCTTTTTTTAAGATAGCAAAAGCACGGATCACTTCCATGGGGATTTTTTCGGTTCCAATGGGAAAGTTCTGGAAGCTTCGCTGGGTCTGGGCGCCCCAGTAACGGTCAGCAGGAACCTGTACTTCACCCATAGAGTCATGTTCAATACGGTATTCCATGAATAATCTTATCCTCCTTAGATTTGTGATGTCTTCCCAGAAAGATACTGAGAGAACATCGGGATGTTCTTTCCTAGTATACCACACATTTTTCATGGAGAATAGTTACAGTTCAGCCATGTAGCTAATCTATATATGAAAAACAGAGAAATTTTATT
>CAVDQU010000135.1:0-7446 GCA_963611035.1 Agathobaculum sp. | reverse complement strand
ATGGCTCGCCAAAAACAAATGTCTGCTTCGCAGCCGCTTGTTTTTGTCTTCGCTCTCAAATACTCACGAATCCCGCGCTATCGCGCTCTACTGTCTGCTATCGCAGACGATTCGTTCGTTAATGGCTCGCCAAAAACAAATGTCTGCTTCGCAGCCGCTTGTTTTTGTCTTCGCTCATTACATTATATCAAATACAATTCATATTTGCCATTCCCCAACAAATATGTATAGAAAAATCGCCTGGACTTGACCGGTCCGGGCGATTTTTCTATGATCTTATAAGATCCTTTTTTCTTTTTTCAATTATTCCTATGCATCAGCCTCACTGGAAAATCTCGCTGCCTGCTCTGCGATCAGCTCCTTATCTTCAAAGTAGTTGATCTTCATAGCGCGCTTCATCTCTGCAAGAGTCTGTGCTGCTTTCTTTTCTGCCTTGATGCTTCCTTCTTCCAGGATCTTGTATACAGCGGGAATGTCCTTTGCAATCTCTTTTCTGCGCTCTCTGATCGGGCGGAGTTCATCCTGAATTACGTTGTTTAAGAACTTCTTTACCTTAACATCTCCAAGTCCGCCTCTTGTGTAATGAGCCTTTAGTTCATCCAGGTTCTTGTACTCTGGCAGATATTTTTCAAAATGCTCATCACGGCAGAATGCATCCAGATAGATAAATACAGGATTTCCTTCAACCTGTCCCGGATCCTGGACACGCAGGTGGTTCGGGTCTGTGAACATGGACATGATCTTCTTCTTGATATCTTCCTCAGAGTCAGACAGATAGATGCAGTTTCCTAAGGACTTACTCATTTTTGCCTTTCCGTCGATACCTGGAAGACGCAGGCATGCTTTATTGTCTGGAAGCAGGATCTCCGGCTCTACCAGATTGCCGCCGTATACAGTGTTGAACTTATGAACGATCTCACGGGTCTGCTCGATCATCGGAGCCTGGTCCTCACCAACTGGAACGGTAGTTGCCTTAAATGCAGTGATATCTGCTGCCTGGCTGATCGGATAGGTAAAGAAACCAACCGGGATGCTGGTCTCGAAATTACGCATCTGAATCTCAGATTTTACAGTAGGATTACGCTGTAATCTGGATACAGTTACCAGATCCATATAGTAGAAAGTCATCTCGCAAAGCTCCGGTACCTGGGACTGGATAAATAATGTGGATTTTGCAGGATCCAGACCGCATGCCAGATAATCTAATGCTACTTCGATGATATTCTGACGTACTTTTTCAGGGTTATCTGCGTTATCTGTAAGAGCCTGTGCGTCAGCGATCATAATATAGATCTCATCAAACTGACCGGAATTCTGCAGCTCTACTCGTCTCTTTAAAGAACCTACATAATGTCCTACATGAAGGCGTCCAGTTGGGCGGTCACCGGTTAATATAATCTTTCCCATTGTATTTTATCCTCTCGTCATATAGTTATATAAAATTTGTCTATGCTCATTCTATAAGCATACCCCAAAGCCACTTTTCTGTCAAGAATCTGCCTCAAGGCCTTCGCCCTTTAACACCTTCTTAAAAGCCGCAGGCAGCGGGGCAATAAACTCTTTTCCCGCCAGATAATCCAAAGGCTGCGCCAGTTTTTCCGGCATCACCAGTTTCCAGGAATGGAGCAGCTGGGAACGGACCTTATATTTCTTCTGGATCTGTTCGTTTAACTTTTGATCACCATACTTAAAATCCCCTAAGATCGGATGCCCAATAGACGCCAGATGAGCGCGGATCTGATGGCTGCGTCCTGTGATCAGAGTAACACGCAAAAGTGTTGCCCTGTCATTGCTGGCTACAGGCACATATTCTGTCATGATCGGAACGCTGTCTTCCACTTCTAATGGATAGATCTGCACTGTATTTTTCGCCTCATCCTTCTTTAAGAAACCGGCGATCATCTGGGGCTTGTCGATCTTGCCTTTGACGATACACTGATAATATTTATGGAGGCTGCGGTCTTTTAACACTGCATTCATGATCTGAAGGCCCTGTAAGGAAGTTCCTGCTACCACCAGACCGCTGGTATTGCGGTCCAGACGGTTGCAGATCGAAGGCTTAAAGGTGCGCAGCTGACTTACAGGCAGATGTCCGGAATCAATGAGATAATTTAAAATATGCTCATTTAAGGAAACATCCCCCTCTTTTGCTTTCTGGGAAAGCATACCGGAAGGCTTGTTCACGATGATCACATTTTTATCCTCATATACAATGGATAACTCCTGTTTTTTCTTTCTGCTGCCATTTTCCCCGTTTTTTCCGGTTTTTCCTGTATCCCCGGCATTCTCTTTCCCTGATCTTTCTTTTCCTAAGGCTTCCAGTTCCGACAGAGGCGCTGAGAATTTCTCAATGGTCTCATCTGCCAGAAAGAGACGGATCTCGTCTCCTTCTTCCACCCGCTCTGAACCGTCACATTTTTTTCCATTTAAAGTAATGTTTTTCTTGCGCAGCATTTTATAGAGAAAGCCTTTTCCCGCCTGACTTAAATATTTTGCCAGCAGTTTGTCAAGTCTCTGTCCTGCCTCATTGGAGGTCACTTTCAGTTTCTGCATTTTACCAACGTTCCTTTCCCGGAGCATATTCGATCTTTTCCATAATATCCAAAATCAGGCTGTGAGGAAATACTTTTGCAAGGATCCAAAATGCTTTTATCCATACTCCATACACGGAAACCTCCCGCCCTGCAATGCTGTCTCGGATTGCTTTTGCCACGACCTTTCCCGGATCTGCCATGACTACCTTTTTATATAGCGGAATTTCACCAGTTGTCTGTGCAATATCAAAAAATTCCGTGCGGACAGGTCCCGGACAGATCGCTGTTACAAATATCTTCCTGCTCTTTAATTCTCTGTTTAATGCCCGGCTGTAGCTTAATACATAGGCCTTTGTAGCTGCATATACTGCAAATCCCGGCTGAGGCAAAAAAGCTGCGCTGGAAGCAAACTGCAAGATACGGCTGTTCTGTGGCATAAAAGGAAGGACCATAGAGGTAACAGCCGTCAGGGCAGTACAGTTTACCTGCACCATTCCCGTCTGGTCTTTTTCAGGAAGATCACATACATTGCCGATCTTTCCAAATCCAGCCCCATTTACCAGGAATTTTACCTGAGGTTTTAAACGAACCAGCTCCTCTTTTAAGATCTCCCTGTCTTTTTCCTGGCTCAGATCCAGGGCAAATTTCCGCACCGGGATATTTACTTTTTCTTCCAACTTCTCAAGTCGTTCTTTTCTTCTTCCCACTGCCCAGATCTCATCCAGTCCTGGAAACTGCTCCCATAAACGAATGGTGCATTCCCAGCCCATTCCAGAGGAAGCTCCTGTTATAACGGCTATTTTCATTGTCAGTTCCCTTTCTTTTTATGAACGTTTCGGATGCCTTTTTTCTTTCCCGCAGGTTTGACTGTGTTCATTTTGCTGCCTGAGTTTTTTTCCATGTTCCTGCTGCCTGGGCCTGCATTTCTGCCGCCTGCATTTTTTCTATTTGCATTTCTGCCATTTTCATTCCTTGTAGCCGCATTCCTGCCGCCGGAAGCCGCCCCATGTCCATGGAACTCTTTCTCCTCACGACCACTCTTATCAAAATTCCTTGGCTTGATCAAACACTTCTTATCAAACCCAATAAGATCCGTCCTACCAGCGATCTTCAAAGCCTCTGCCACCAGATCATAATTTTTCGGGTTCCGGTACTGGATCAGCGCTCTCTGCATGGCCTTTTCATGAGGATTGATCGGCACATACACCTTTTCCATGGTCCGGCAGTCATAACCTGTATAATACATACAGGTGGAAATGGTAGACGGTGTCGGATAAAAGTCCTGTACCTGCTCCGGCATGTATCCCAGATCCCTTAAATACTCTGCCAGCTCCACCGCCTCTTTCATAGAAGAGCCGGGATGGGAAGACATAAGATACGGCACCAGATACTGATCCTTTCCCAGCTTCTCATTCATCTGCTTATATTCTTTTACAAACTCTTTATAAACACTGTTTTTCGGCTTTCCCATGCGCATAAGCACCTTATCTGCCACATGCTCCGGGGCTACCTTTAACTGGCCGCTTACATGGTACTCGCAAAGCTCCCTTAAAAACTTCTTTCCCGGATCCTTTAACAGATAATCAAAACGGATACCGGAGCGGATAAATACTTTCTTCACCTTAGGGATCGCCCGCAGTTTTCTAAGTAATAAAATATAATCGCTGTGGTCTGCCCGCAGGTTCTTACATGGCTCCGGGAACAGGCACTGCTTATTAGGGCATGCGCCCTTTGTCATCTGCTTTTCACAGGCCGGGAAACGGAAATTGGCAGTGGGTCCCCCAACGTCATGGATATATCCCTTAAAATCAGGCTCCTCTGTAAGAAGTTTTGCCTCATCCACCAGAGACTCATGGCTTCGCGCCTGGATGATTCTTCCCTGATGAAAGGTTAAAGCACAGAAACTGCAGCCTCCAAAACAGCCACGGTTGCTAATTAGGCTGAACTTGATCTCCCGGATCGCCGGAACCCCCCCAGCCGCCTCATAGGAAGGATGATAGCTTCTCATATAAGGCAGATCATACACATCATCCATTTCATCCTGTGTCAACGGCTTCGCTGGTGGGTTCTGTACCACATAAACTTTGCCCTCATAAGGCTCTACCAGACGTTTTCCGGAAAATGGGTCCGTATTGCTGTACTGGACAAAAAAGCTTTCTGCGTACTTCTTTTTATCTTCCAGAAGCTCTGTATAGTCCGGCAGCAGCTTATAATCATAAACAGACTCCAGACTCTTTGTCTTATAAACGGTGCCGTCAATAAAGGTAATATCCTTAATATCCAGCCCGCTGTTCAGAGCGTCTGCCAGTTCCACAATAGAATGCTCTCCCATTCCATAGGAAATGATATCCGCCTGGGCATCCAGCAGAATGGATCGCTTCATCTTATTGGACCAGTAATCATAATGAGCCAGACGGCGCAGACTTGCCTCAATACCACCTGCAATGATCGGCACATCTTTGTATGCAGAGCGGATCAGGTTGCAGTATACCACTACTGCATAATCCGGCCGTTTTCCCATAACTCCCCCTGGAGTATAGGAATCCTCTTTTCTACGCTTTTTGGATACGGAATAATGGTTTACCATAGAATCCATATTTCCCGCGGACACTAAAAATCCCAGTCTTGGACGGCCCAGGATCTGGATGCTCTTATTGTCTTTCCAGTCCGGCTGTGCAATAATGCCGACCTTGTAGCCATGTGCTTCCAGCAGCCTTGAAATAATAGCTGTTCCAAAAGAAGGATGATCTACATAAGCATCACCGGAAACATAAACGAAATCGCACTGCTCCCAGCCTCTTTTTTTCATATCCTCTTTATTGATAGGCAAATAATCATGTATCATTTATAAAACCTCGTAAAAATCATGGATCAGCCGGTCAGCCAGCTGTTCCTTTTCCTCTTTCATTGTCTTTGAAAAGTCATCTTCTACTGCAATGACTTTCATTCCCGCATTTTTTCCTGCCATAATGCCTGCAGGCACATCCTCAAATACCAGGCAGTTCTCTGGCTTTGCACCTAAGCGCCTTGCCACTTCCAGATAAATATCCGGTGCCGGCTTTCCTGCTGCCACCTCACAGGCAGTGGCTACCACCTGGAAATATTGTTCCAAACCTAAAGACTTTAATACAGCATCTACCATTTCCCTTCCGTTGCTGGTAGCAATGCCCGCTTTAATGCCTCTTATGGCAATTTCTTCCAGAAACTCCCTTACGCCAGGCTTTACAGGCACTTCTGTCCGGTATTTTTCCAGTGACATTTCCACCCAGGCCCGTTTGATCTCTTCAATAGAATCCGGCAGATTAAAACGTTCTTTAAAATACACCGCAGTTTCAGAAAAGCTCATTCCTTCAATGGCCTTCTGCAGATCCTGCGGACAATCATAGCCAAAACGGCCTAAATATTCAATATCAATGGCTTCCCACATCCACATGGAGTCCACTAATGTACCGTCCAGATCAAACAGGACAGCTGAAATACCGTCTAAAATATGCGTCCGTTCTTTTTCGTTTATCTTTCGTTCCAACGCCTTTAACTCCTCTTCCTTTAAAGCCCGGTACTCTCCCGGCTTTAAAGCAGGATCCAGCACCAGCGATCCCATAATCATACGTTTTAAGTATACCACTTTACAGCCTAAAACTTCAAACATACGCTTTACCTGGTGGAATTTTCCTTCATGGATCCGCAGGGAAACGGCAGTCTGGCCTTCTTTCATGTCCTTCGGCGGATCTAATATCACCAGTTGTGCAGGTAACGTCTTTACCCCATCTTCTATCACAAGCCCTTCCTTCATCTGCTTTTTCGCATCTTTTGGAAGTATTCCTTCTATATAAGCCAGGTAGATCTTATCTACATGCTTTTTCGGGGAAAGCAGCTCATGGGCCATAGCCCCGTCATTGGTAATAAGCAGCAGCCCCTCTGTATCCAGATCCAGTCGTCCCACCGGGAACAGGTCCTTTCGCAGTGCGGAGCCAATCAGGCTTACTACCGTAGGATACTTCCCGTCTTCTGTAGCAGATACTGTGCCCGCCGGTTTATTTAACATGAAATATTCTGTATGTGCATAGGAAACGGGCCGTCCGTCCAGCAAGACTGCGTCCTTCCCCGGGTCTATTTTTTCATCTGTTGCCTTTATAACAGCTCCATTTACCTGGATACGTCCTTTTTTCGCCATTTCTTTGATCTGGCTGCGGGTTCCTTTTCCCATTTCTACCAGGAATTTATCCAGACGCATACTGGAACTGGAGTTTTTTTTCTTCTTTTCTGCCATTTACTTTACCATTCTTCCATTCTATATACGTACTTGGTACGCTGTTCTGCAGTTTTACTGCCAGCGCCAGCCTGCATAATATTTATTCTTAAGTGTCATTCCACTGCCTTTTGCCCAGCCCAAAGGAAAACCTTCTACTGTGACCAGACACCAGCCTTTCAACGGTTCTTCCCCGTTTATAAGGCTTATAGTCTCTCCCTTTAAATAGCGGATCACCCGGTCATCCTCTTCTTTCAGATCCAGGCGTACCGGATATTCCTCTTTCTTTAATGCCATTGCAAAAGCCTGATCCGGCTCAAAACGACCTTTCTTTAATTCGCCCAGGTGCAGTCCTGTGCGCAGGAAACGCAGGGGAAGTCCTGTTTTTAAGCCTTCCGGCAGATAATAGACCTGCTCCTCACGGATATAAATGCGGCCCAGATCAAAATCCTTTTTGCAGGACTTTAAAAATTTCATCAGGTCTTCCTGCTTTTCGGCCTCTTTTGCCCATTTTGGGGCCTCTTTCTCATCTGCCCCGCCAGAAAGCTTAGCAGAAAGGCTTCTGCTGTTTTCCTCATCAGAGCCATTTTCATCTTTCTTATGGAACAACGCCAGAAAATGTCCTTCTCCCTGGATCCGGTGTGGGAACAGACGACCAGCCTC
>CAVDQU010000134.1:0-7473 GCA_963611035.1 Agathobaculum sp. | reverse complement strand
GAACTCCTATTTTTCGTATGACTTCCCGCACTGCTGAAAAGCTGATGCGCAATTATAAGGATGCGCTGGATAAGGCACAGGAAAGCGTGGAATCTGCTCAGAGTAAGTTAGAAAGCACACAGGATAGCTATGATAATTATACGATCACAGCCCCGATATCCGGACAGGTGATCACAAAGAACTTTAAAGTAGGAGATAATATCACAAAAAATACCAGCAGCACGACAACGCTGGCTACTATCTATGATCTGTCCAGTCTGACTTTTAAAATGTCCATTGATGAACTGGATATCCAGAATGTGAAGGTAGGACAGAAGGTTACAGTGACGGCAGACGCTTATGAAGGCCAGACATTTTCGGGAACGGTAACGAATGTGAGCCTTGAAAGCAGCTATTCCAATGGTGTCAGCACTTATCCTGTCACAGTTACCATGGACGAAGTGGGAGATCTGCTTCCGGGTATGAATGTAGACGGTGTGATCACATTGGAAGAGGCCGATGATGTACTTACAATTCCGGTGGATGCACTTATGAGAGGAAATCAGGTTTATATAAAAGATGAGTCTGTAAAAGAGCAGAGCGGACCGGTACCGGCAGGTTACAAGGCAGTGGAAGTAGAAACAGGACTGATTAATGACTCTTATGTAGAGATCAAAAGCGGACTTTCTGAGGGAGATGTCGTTTATGTGGCAAAATCCAGTACCAGTTCAGCTAATTCGATAATGGGCGGCCCGGGAATGGGCGGCCCCGGCGGCGGAATGGGCGGTGCTCCCGGCGGCGGAAACGGCGGAGGCCCCGGCGGTGGCGGCGGAGGCCCAAGGTAGGAGTTATCCACAAGATCCAATCGTGTGTATGAAGAAATGAAAGGAGTTTCTATGCTTCATTTGTGGAAACAGAAACAGGGGGGTAAACATAAAACAGCTTACAATGGGGAGAGAAAAACTCACGAGAAAAAAACTCATAAAAAAACAGCCGAAACAGATTTATCTAAGACAAAGATAGAGGTAGGTATGGAAGATAAACCGGGACTACATCTTTTAGATCTTCGTCATATCTACAAAATATACTATCTGGGCGGCGAAGAGATTCGTGCCAATGACGATGTGAGCGTAGCAATCGACAAAGGCGAGTTTGTTGCTATTGTAGGAAAATCCGGAAGCGGTAAATCTACATTAATGAATATTATCGGGGCACTGGATGTTCCTACAAAAGGAGAATATTATCTGGGCGGAGAAGATGTGAGCAAAATGGAAGACAAACAGCTTGCAAGGATCCGCAATAAGATGATCGGTTTTATTTTCCAGCAGTACAACCTTCTTCCAAAGTTAAACCTTCTGGAAAATGTTGAGCTTCCTCTCCTCTATGCGGGAGTGGGAAGCGAGGAACGAAAGAAACGGGCTATGGCTTCTTTGGAAAAAGTAGGTCTGGCAGAAAAATGGAAAAATATGCCAAACCAGTTATCCGGCGGCCAGCAGCAGCGAGTATCTATTGCAAGGGCGTTGGCGGGAGACCCGTCCCTGATCCTGGCAGACGAGCCTACAGGAGCTTTGGATTCCAAAACCAGCCGTGAGGTCTTAAATTTCTTAAAACAGTTAAACGAAGAGGGAAATACCATTGTAATGATCACCCATGATAATTCCATTGCCTTAGAGGCAAAGCGGGTGGTGCGCATTGCAGATGGACACAAAATATTTGACGGAGATGTAAAAGATTATGCTGCAATCCTTTAAACTGGCCATAAAAAGCATATGGGGCAATAAAATGCGTTCTTTCCTGACCATGTTAGGAATTATCATCGGTGTGGCAGCCGTCATTATCCTGGTGAGTCTGGTTAATGGTTATATGGGAAGCGTAGTAGAAAGCTTTGCCAGCATGGGCGTCAATCAGATCAATATAAATGTGACCAATCTTACCTCTCGTACCATCGATGTGGACCAGATGTATGGGTTTTACGAGGAGCATGGGGATCTGTTTGACGGTATCAGTCCTAATGTATCTCTTTCTGCTACCATAAAAAAAGGAGATGATTCCATGACGTCTACCAGTGTAGCAGGAAGAAGTGAACAGTATCTGGATATGAAGGATTATGAATTGCAGGTAGGAAGAAATATTGCTTATTCCGACATCACCTCCCGTCAGAAAGTATGTGTAGTTGGTGCTTATGTGGCGCAGGAACTGTTTGGAAGCGCAGATAAGGCAATCAGCGAGACTCTAAAGATCAATGGTTATGCATTTAAGATAGTTGGCGTGGTGGAAGTCCAGGATGAAGATGACATGGAAGACGGCGGAACCGATGATTTTGTATGGATTCCTTACAGTGTTGCAACCAGTCTTGCAGGAAGTGCCAAGATCAACAGTTATACATTAACGGTATCTGATACAGACAATGCAGATACAGCCAAGACATTGATTGAGAACTTTTTGTACGAGACCTTTAAAGACAGCGACCTTTACAGGGTTACGGCCATGAGCGAAATGTTGGATTCTTTAAATGAACAGATTGCCATGATGAGCGGTATGTTAGGCGGTATTGCGGGAATTTCTCTTTTAGTTGCAGGTGTTGGTGTTATGAACATCATGCTGGTATCGGTAACAGAACGTACCAGAGAGATTGGTATTAGAAAATCACTGGGAGCTGACAAGGGAACCATTTTACAGCAGTTCGTCATCGAGGCGGCTGTGACCAGTTCCTTAGGAGGCGTAGTGGGCATCATCATTGGCTGCGTAGCCACAGAAGTAGTAGGGACCATGATCGGAATCTCCGCATCGCCTACACTGGCGGCTGTGCTGATCTCCTTTGGAGTGTCAGTTGCTATTGGTCTGTTCTTTGGATATATGCCGGCAAGGCGGGCGGCAAACTTAAATCCTATCGATGCATTAAGAAGCGAATAGATGATAGCCAAATGTAAGATTTTACACAAATTTTACATTTGGCTGTTTTTGTTTTTACATACCTGTGATATGCTGTCTTTATGGATCAAAACGGGGAAAGTTGAGGAACATTATGGATAAGATCTATATCATCGAAGATGATGAAAACATACGCAATCTTTTAAAAATAGCACTGGAAGGCTTCGGTTATGAAGCAGAAGGTTTTGAAACAGCAGAGGAAGGCCTGGCACGGATCGAAGAAGAGGCACCTTCTCTTGCCATTTTTGATTGGATGCTTCCGGGAATGGATGGTGTTACGGCAATCCGCAAGATCCGCCAAAGCGATAACCTGCGGGAACTTCCTATTATGCTTTTAACCGCCAAAGAAAAAGAGCTGGACAAAGTAGTAGGCCTTGACTGTGGAGCCGATGACTACATGGTAAAACCTTTCGGTGTCCTGGAACTTTCTGCTAGGATACGCAGCCTGCTGCGCCGGGCTAAAAGAGAAGAAAAGAAAGATGTGCTCAGTTTTGAGGATATCGTAGTCAATAAAAAGACTAGGGAAGTGACCAGCGAAGGCCATTTATGCGAACTGACCTTAAAAGAATTTGAACTTTTAGTCTATCTCATGGAAAATCAGTCCCGTGTAGTTACAAGAGATGAACTTTTAAACCAGGTCTGGGGCTATGAATATGACGGGGAGACCAGAACACTGGATATGCATATCCGTACGCTGCGCCAGAAATTAGGAGAAAAAGGCTCATCCTGCATTAAGACAGTCCGTGGCGTAGGTTACAGACTGGTACATCAGGAAGGATAAAACCGGGAGAGAAAGGAAAAAGTATGAGAAAAGCCATTCTTGAGAAATTCATTTTTGTACTTTTAGCGGCGCTGTGTATCAACAGCGTCATCTTTTATATCGCCAGCCGGAATACCATACTGGACACAACGAAAAAAGACATGCTCTATACCATGGAAATGCTGGATCAGACACTGGATTATGAGGGAGACCTGCCGGGACAGGTAAAGCGCGTGGAAGCATTTACAGCAGGAAATCCCAGCCGCCTGACTCTGATCCGTACAGACGGGACTGTGGTTTCTGATTCAGATGCAGATCCTTCTGAACTGGACAATCATTTAAGCCGGAAAGAAGTAGTCCAGGCAGTGGAAAATGGCAGCGGTTTTGCAGAACGCTATTCTCACACTTTAAAAAAGAACCTTTTGTATGTGGCATACAGATCCCAGAGGTCGGATATGATCATCCGTGTATCTGTGCCTTATTCCGGGGCAAGCGAATACCTGACTATGCTTCTTCCTGCGGCATTGTTCAGCTTCTTAGCGGCTCTTGCCTGTGCCCTGGTAGTTACCAGGCGCTTTGTGGATTCTGTGACCCGGCCCTTAAGCAATATTGCGGCAGAAATGTCAAAGGTAAAAGGGGATTACAAGGGGGATTATACAGAACTGCATTTTGAACCATGCCAGTATCCGGAATTAAATGTGATCGCTGAAACCACAACGGAAATGTCAAAAAATGTAAAAGCCTATTTAAACCGGATCGACAAGGAAAAACAGATCCGCCAGGAATTTTTCAGCAATGCTTCCCATGAGTTAAAGACTCCGATCACGTCGATCCAGGGATATGCAGAATTAATGGAAAGCGGCATGATCCAGGATGAGAACATGAAAATGGATTTTATCAAGCGGATCAAAAAAGAAGCCATCAATATGGCAGGTCTTATTAATGATATCCTGATGATCTCAAGACTGGAGGCAAAGGACGCAGAAGTAGTAGTTTCCGATGTAAGGATCAGTGTGCTGTTAGATGAGATCGTAGACAGCTTAAAACCAACGGCAGCAGCGGGTCAGGTGTTTATACACTGCGACTGCCAGCCCCTTTGCATCAAGGCAAATCCTCAGCAAATGAAGGAACTTTTTTCCAATCTGGTAAGCAATGCAGTAAAATACAACCGGCCCGGCGGTCAGGTATGGGTAAACATCCGGGAAAAGGACGGAAATATGGTGGCCCGTGTACGGGATAATGGGGTTGGCATCCCACAGGAGAGCCTGGACCGTATTTTCGAGCGGTTCTACCGGGTAGATAAAGGCCGCAGCCGGAAACAGGGCGGTACGGGACTGGGACTTTCCATTGTAAAGCACATTGTAAACTTTTACCATGGCACCATCCGTGTTACTTCCCAGTTAGAAGAAGGTACCGAATTTGTAGTGACCATTCCATTAAAATGGAAAGATCTGTAAAGCTGAAAAGATCTGTAGAACCGTAAAGATCTGCAAAACTGGAAAAATATGGAAAATCCATTGGTAAAAATGACGAAAAACACTTTATTGCTTTAAATTCTAAGAAATTTAAAGCAATAAAATTGACGGGAGGATTTTTTTGTAGTATCATATCAATAATTCGTGTAAAACGAATGAGTTTTCAGCGAAAAGAGGACGATATTATGAAAAAATCTACAAAGTTCATGTCAGTATTATTAGCAGCATGTGCAGTATCTATGACCGGATGCGGCGGCTCCGGCAGCACAACTACCACAGCAGCAGCTTCTGAGGCAGCTTCTTCTGAAGCAGCACAGAGCGAAGCAGCAGCTTCCACCGATGGAAAGACATATAACGTAGGTATCTGCCAGCTGGTACAGCATGTAGCTCTGGATGCAGCTACCCAGGGATTTAAGGATGCATTAACTGACGCATTGGGCGATGCAGTTACTTTTGATGAGCAGAATGCACAGGGCGATTCCAACACCTGTTCTACGATCATCAACAGCTTTGTTTCCAATCATGTAGACCTGATCCTTGCAAACGCAACGCCATCTTTACAGGCAGCACAGGCAGGAACCAATGAGATCCCTGTTTTAGGAACCGCTGTTACTGAGTACGGCGTAGCACTTGGCATTGACGGATTTGACGGTCTGGTAGGCGGAAACATTTCCGGTACTTCTGATCTGGCTCCACTGGATGAGCAGGCAGCTATGCTTCATGAGCTGTTCCCAGACGCAAAGAACGTTGGTCTGTTATATTGCTCCGCAGAAGCTAACTCCCAGTACCAGGTAGATACTGTAAAGGCAGCTCTGGAAGAAATGGGATATACCTGCGAATACTACGCATTCTCTGATTCCAACGACCTTGCAACTATTACTACCAATGCAGCAAGCAACAGCGATGTGATCTATGTTCCAACTGATAATACAGTAGCAGCAAACACAGAGATCGTTAATAACATCTGTCAGCCTGCAAATGTTCCTGTAATTGCAGGAGAAGAGGGCATCTGCTCCGGCTGCGGTGTTGCAACTCTTTCTATCAGCTATTATGACCTGGGCGTTGCAACCGGTAAGATGGCAGTTAAGATCCTTACAGGTGAAGCAAATGTTTCTGAGATGCCGATCGAATATGCACCTCAGTTTACAAAGAAATACAACAAGACCATCTGCGAAGCACTGGATATCACAGTTCCAGATGATTATGTAGCTATTGAGGAATAATAAGTAAAAATAAGTTTGCAGAGAAACTTTTAATGTAAAAAACTTTCATGGCAGACACAGCGGGAAGGCAAATGGGCCTCCCGCTGTATGCTGTTCTAAAGGGGAAAACAATGAACGTAATGAATTTATTAAATGCTCTTCCTGGAGCAGTGGCACAGGGCCTGATCTGGGGCATCATGGCTATTGGTGTTTATCTTACCTTTCGTATACTGGATTTTGCAGATCTGACCGTAGACGGCTCTTTATGTACCGGCGGTGCAGTCTGCATTATGATGATGTTAAATGGACAGAATGTATGGGTATCCATGTTTGTGGCCCTTCTTGCAGGTATGGCAGCAGGCTGTGTTACCGGCCTTTTACATACTTTTATGGGGATTCCAGCTATTCTTTCCGGTATCCTGACACAGTTGGGACTGTATTCTATTAACCTGAAAATAATGGGAAAGGCAAACCAGGCGATCAATGTAGATAAGTATAACCTCCTTGTTTCTTTACGTTTTATCCGCAATGTGCCTCTCTTTAAAAATACCATTCTTTTAGTAGCCATTGTGATCGTGATCCTTGTAGCGATCCTTTACTGGTTTTTCGGTACAGAACTTGGATGTTCCATCCGTGCTACCGGCTGCAATGACAAGATGGCAAGAGCGCAGGGCATCAACACTGATTTTAACCGTGTGTTAGGTCTGATGATCTCTAATGGTATGGTAGCTCTTTCCGGAGCTTTCCTTTCCCAGTATCAGGGATTTGCCGATATTAACATGGGCCGCGGCGCTATCGTTATCGGTCTGGCTGCTGTTATCATCGGAGAAGCTATTTTCGGAAAGATCTTCAGAAACTTCGGCTTACGTCTTTTAAGCGTTGCCTTTGGTTCCATTATTTATTATCTGGTACTTCAGGTAGTTATCTGGCTGGGAATCGATACCGATCTGTTAAAGCTGCTGTCTGCAGCAGTAGTAGCTGTTTTCTTAGCGATCCCAACATGGAAAGCACGTTATTTTTCAATGGGTTCCAAAGGAGAATCTTTTAAGTAATTAAAAATATTGACATTAGTGATTAAATGTGTTTCAATGTACTCAAGGAGGTATTATTATGAACACTTCTAATA
>CAVDQU010000133.1:0-7487 GCA_963611035.1 Agathobaculum sp. | reverse complement strand
TCCTACTCCCCATCATCCAGCAGATAAGGCGTCATCTGATATACATAAAAATTCAGCCAGTTTGTATACAATGTATTAGAAGTGTTTCTCCAGGTAAGCTCCGGCACAGAAAACGGATCATCATTTTCATAATAATTCACCGGAAGTGAAGGGTTCAGACCCTTATTCATATCTCTGTGATATTCATTATTTAAGGTCATACGGTCATATTCCGGGTGACCCTGGACGAAGATCTGCTTTCCGTCACGGCTCATTACCAGAAATACACCTGCTTCCTCAGATTCTGCCAGGATCACCAGCTCCGGATGCTTTTCAATGTCTTCCCTGCGCACCTCTGTGTAACGTGAATGGGGTGCCAGAAAGGTATCATTAAAACTTCGTACTAACGGCACTTTCCGGTCTAACACTCTGTGGTTATAAATACCGGAAAGCTTCTCTTCTCTCTTGTATTTCGGAATACCATAATGGTAATACAAGCCCGCCTGCGCTCCCCAGCAGATATGTATGGTAGATGTTACATGAGTCTTACTCCATTCCATGATCTTTGAAAGCTCGTCCCAGTAATTTACCTCTTCAAATTCCATATTTTCCACCGGTGCGCCGGTAATGATCATTCCATCGTATTTTTTCCGCTTAATGCTGTCAAAGGAAACATAAAACTTGTTTAAATGACTGGCAGATGTGTTTTTAGACACATGCGTGGACAGCATTAAAAAGGTACAGTCTACCTGCAGCGGAGTATTGGACAGTGCACGCAGCAGCTGTGTCTCTGTGTCTTCTTTTAAAGGCATAAGGTTTAAGATCAGGATTTCCAGCGGACGGATATCCTGGCTCATTGCCCTGTCTTCATCCATGATAAATATATTCTCTGATTCCAGGATTGCCCTTGCAGGCAGATCCTTCTGTACTTTAATAGGCATATCAGCCTTCCCCCTTTTCCTTCTCCTGAAGCAAGTTCAGAAAATCTTCTTCCGAAAGGATCGGAATCCCCAGTTCTTTCGCCTTTTTGTTCTTGGAAGAACTGGACTGTGTATCATTATTGATCAGATAAGTGGTTTTTGAGGTAACGGATCCTGTGGCCTTTCCGCCCTTGCTCTCGATCAGCGCCTGCAATTCCTTTCTGTTTGCAAAATGCTCTACAGAACCGGTGATCACAAAGGTCATTCCTGCAAAAACAGTACGGTTTTCCTCTATCTGCTCTTTTTCAATGTGCAGCTCCCGCAGCAGATGATCTAATACTTCATTGTTCTTTTCAGAAGCAAAGTAATCTACCCAGGCCTGAGCCAGCACACCGCCAATGCCGTCTACAGCAGTCAGCTCTTCTGCATCACTGTGGCGCATCCGCTCCAGGTCATAGTTAAAATGACGGCAAAGCATTTTCGCGTTTGCAAGTCCAATTCCCGCAATTCCCAGACCATAGATCAGTCTCGGCAGTGTAGTGTGTGAAGCAGTTTCAATGGAACTGATCAGGTTATCATAGGATTTCTGACCAAAGCCTTCCATTTCTGTGATCACTTCTTTATGATCGGATAAATGGAAAATATCCGCATATTCGTGGATAAAACCGGCGCCAATGAATTTCTCTAAAGTTGCCTCTGACAAACCGTCTATATTCAAGGCGTCACGGCTTACGAACAAGGTAAAGCTTTTGATCTTTTTCGCCTGACATTCCGGATTGGTGCAGTATAAACTCTTTACGTCATTGGCCTGGCGGATCTCAGTGGCACCACCGCATACAGGGCAGATCTTAGGAATATCCCTTACTCCGCTGCGGGTCAGGTTATCTGCGATCTGCGGGATGATCATATTGGCCTTATATACCGTGATCTTATCTCCTGCGCCTAATTTCAGGCCTTCCATAATACTGATATTATGGACGCTGGCACGGCTGACGGTAGTTCCCTCTAACTCAACCGGCTCAAATACAGCCACCGGATTAATAAGGCCGGTTCTTGAAGGACTCCATTCAATATAAGAAAGCGTTGTCTCCCGGATCTCATCCTGCCACTTAAAGGCAATGGCATTTCTTGGGAATTTGGCAGTGCGTCCTAGTGAGTCCCCATAGGCAATATCATCATATAAGAGCACCAGACCGTCTGAAGGGATGTCATTGTGCTCGATCTCTCCTGCAAACCAGGCTACTTTATCCGGCAGTTTGGCTGCTGTTACTTCTTCGTGGTGTACTACCTCAAATCCCTGGTTTTTCAGCCATAAAAACTGCTCTTTTCTGGAATTTTTAAAGTCAACACCTTCTGCCTTGACCAGTGCAAAAGCCTCAAAATGAACACTGCGCTCTGCTGTGATCTTACTATTTAACTGGCGTACAGAACCACTGCAAAGATTGCGCGGGTTCTTATATTTTGCGTCTGCATCCCCGATTTCCTCGTTGATGCGTTCAAAATCTGTATACGTGATCACCGCCTCACCACGGATGATCAGCTGTCCCTTATAAGCAATAGTAAGGGGGATATTGGCAAATGCCCTTGCATTTGGGGTGATAACTTCCCCGATCTCCCCGTTTCCTCTGGTAACTGCCTTTGCCAGCGTTCCATTTTCATAGGTAAGGACTACGGTCAGGCCATCCATTTTCCAGGATAAAAGGCCTTTCTGGCTTCCTAACCACTGCTGTAAGTCCTCTACGCTTTTTGTCTTATCAAGAGACAGCATAGGCTCTTCATGAGTCTCTTTTGGAAGCTCACTAAGGACCTGATAGCCAACCTGCTGTGTAGGGCTTCCTGACAGAATGATTCCTGTTTTTGCCTCTAAAGCAGCCAGCTCATCATACAGCTTGTCATATTCAAAGTTGCTCATGATCTCCCGGCTTTCCTGGTAGTAGGCTTTTGCAGCCTGACGAAGCTGGGGGATCAGTTCTTTCATTCTCTGGATCTCTGTTTCCATTTATTCACCTGATCTTCTTTTTTAGAGTGGAAAGCCACATATCGTTTTCCTCTTCTGTCTGCTTCTGACAGACTTGTGGAACCTTCCAACAGTTTTATAAGTCGTTTGTATTCTTCCCCGGTGACCTTACGATATTCCCCAGTTTTTAAACCGCCTAACTGGATATTCATAATGCGCACTCTGCGAAGAAGATGCACTTTATAACCGCAGGCCTGGCACATTCGCCGGATCTGCCGGTTTAAGCCCTGAGTCAGGGTAATAGAGAAACGGCGCTCTCCCTGTTTACGTACCTTACAAGGCAGTGTTTTCCGCTCTAATTCCTCTAACCAGACGCCTTCTGACATCTGTTTGATAAATTCATCGGTCAGCACTTTATCTACTGTAACGATATATTCTTTTTCATGGGCATTGGTACTGCGCATGATCTTATTTACCAGGTCTCCCTGATTGGTCATAAGGATCAGTCCCTCAGACTCTTTGTCCAGACGGCCAATAGGATAAACACGCTCCGGATAGGAAAGCATTTCCACAATATTTTCTGCCCGGTCCTTGTCAGAGGTGGTGCAGACAATCCCTCTTGGCTTATTTACCGCAAGCAGAACAGGGCGGGGAGGTTTTACTTCTCCCCGCCCGCCGACTGGATCTCCTACCGGCTTTCCGTCGCATATTACTTTCTGTCCATCTTCTACACGCTGACCCATCTGGGCAACTTTTCCGTCAACAAAGACTTTCCCCTCTTCGATCAGCCGGTCTGCCTCCCGTCTGGAACACACTCCCATACGGCTCAGCCACTTATTCAGACGTTCTTCCATTTAACTTCCTACGCTTTCTTTACAGGATGTGGGTCATCTGCTATGAACATAGCGTCTCCAAAGGAGAAAAATCTGTATTTTTCCCTGATCGCCTCATTGTATGCAGCTAAAATGTTCTCTCTTCCTGCTAAAGCACTGACTAACATCACCAGTGTAGACTCCGGTAAATGGAAATTAGTGATCAGTGCATCCAGGATCTTAAACTTATAGCCCGGATAAATGAAAATGTCAGTCCAGCCGGTCTTTGCCTGTAAAATGCCGTCCTCAGTGGAAGCAGACTCTACGGTACGGCAGCTGGTAGTTCCCACACAGATCACACGGCCCCCTGCTGCTTTTGTATCATTTACCTTCTTTGCCTCTGCCTCTTCTACTACATAAAATTCAGAATGCATATGGTGGTCTAAAACGTTTTCCACCTTAACAGGACGGAAGGTTCCAAGACCTACATGTAAGGTAACATGGGCGATCTTTACGCCCATATCTTCGATCTGCTTTAACAATTCTTTTGTAAAATGAAGTCCAGCTGTAGGCGCTGCTGCAGAGCCTTCATGAACTGCATAAACCGTCTGATAACGGTTCTTGTCCTTTAACTGGTGTGTAATGTATGGAGGCAGCGGCATCTGGCCTAAGCGGTCCAGGATCTCCTCAAAAATGCCTTCGTATGTGAACTGGATCAGTCTGTTTCCGTCGTCTACAGTCTCAATAACGGTTCCTGTAAGGATACCGTCACCAAAATCAATGACTGTTCCCGGCTTTGCCTTTTTACCCGGCTTTACCAGTGTCTCCCAGATATCATTTTCACGGCGCTTTAATAAAAGTACCTCGATCTTTGCTCCTGTATCCTTCTTTACACCAAATAATCTTGCAGGGATGACCTTGGTATCATTGATCACAATGCAGTCGCCTGGGCGTAAATATTCTACAATATCTTTAAAAATTCTGTGCTGTATCTTACCTGTCTTTTTGTCTAATACCAGGAGTCTGGAAGAGGAACGGTCCTCTAAAGGGTCCTGTGCGATCAGTTCTTGTGGCAGGTCAAAATAAAAATCTTTTACATCCATTTTTGCTACTTCCTTTAATTAGTAATCGAATATAGAAATTCATATATTTTCATTTATGGTAATGTCACCATCAGGTGACAGATACGGCTATTGTATGGTCACTGCAGCGTCAGAGCTGTCTCCGGCTGCTTCTGTCTGGGCTTCTTCAGAGCTTTCTGCTGCAGTCTCATCTGCCGCTTCTGCTGCTCCGCTTTCATCTGTAGTTCCATCTCCTGCGTCAGAAGAAGCATCTGCTCCGTCACCGATCATAACCTGACTGTCTGCATTTTCCTCATCCTCAGAAGTGCTTACAACGGCACCGTTACTCAGATCCTTATAAATACCGGCTAACAGGCTATCTGACTCAATAGCCTGTTTCAAGCGCTCATTGACCTGAGTGGATAAAAGGCGTACATCCTCTGTCCGGTTCTGTTCAGCCACGTAATCAGCTTCGTCACCAACTACATTTTCACGGATGATATAATCGCCGTTATCATTTTTCACTACATAACACCACATAAGACCGGGCGCCAGAGTGTCCACTCTGCGGAATTTTACATCATAGGTCACATATACCACGTAAGAATCATCTGTCATTCCCGCCTTTGTATAACAGGTAATGTCCTGATAATCTTCAATGTAAACTGCCTCATCTTTTAACTGCTGTTTTCTCTCCTCCAAGCGGTCATCTTCCTCTTTGCCAAATACCTTGTAAAGGGCCTGGGCATCCTGATCTACCTTTGCCTGAAAATAAGTGCTGATCAGCTCATTGACCTGTGGATTCGCATCTTTCTGAAGCTCATATGCGGAAAAATCCTGGTTATATTCATTGTTGTCCGGTTCAACAGATTCATCCTCTGTGCCGTCACCTGCACTGCTTTCTGTATCTCCTTCTATGGAAATATCTGAAGTTTCAGATACTGTGGTATCCTCTGTATTTTTACTGCTTCCCGGTTTCTTATCCATGACCAGGATCACAACTAACAGGACCAGGACTACCGCTACCGGGATTGCCAGCAATCTGGCATACTTTGTTTTATCATCAGACCTTCTGCCAGGTCTCTTTCTTCCTCGAACAGTTTGTCTCATATTCTATTCTTCCTCCATTATCTGCCACTACTCCGCTCTATTCTAGCAAAAAGCAGGCCAAAATGCAATACAGCGAAAATCAGGGAAAAAGTCAAAAAAACTCCTGTATCCTAAGGAATAAGCCCATTTTTTACCGGATACAAGAGTTTTTAAGATTGCTGGTCGATTTTATTAAGTTAGCTTTAACTTAACTTCAAGTCCCCTTCTTTGACCCAGCCGATCTTCTTTAAGAACATATTGATGATCGGACAGATCACTGCAGGAAGGATAATGGATACAAGGAGCAGTCCGGCCCAGTCGCCTGCTGTAATAGCTGTCTTAGTGCCTTCAGAAACATCCTTGACCCAGCCTGTATACACGCCGATCTGGCCTACCAGACCGCAGGTACCCATGCCAGAGGAAACAGCAGCGCCGTTCATCTCCATATGGAAGAGGCAGGTTGCAATAGGACCTGTAATAGCGGATGTAAGGATAGGTGCGATCCAGATCTTTGGATTTTTTACAATATTTCCCATCTGAAGCATGGATGTACCGATGCCCTGGGATACCAGACCACCCCATTTATTCTCAGGGAAAGACATAACTGCAAAGCCCACCATCTGGGCACAGCAGCCTGCTACTGCTGCTCCCCCTGCCAGACCTGTAAGGCCTAAGGCCGCACAGATGGCTGCAGAAGAAATCGGGAGTGTCAGTGCAATGCCTACAAAGACAGAAACTAAAATACCCATTAAAAATGGCTGCAGCTCTGTAGCCCACATGATCACACTTCCCACTTTCATGGCCGCTTTTCCAAGAGCCGGTGCTAAAAGGGCAGATAACGCAATACCTACGCCAATGGTAACAAGTGGTGTAACAAGGATATCGATTTTTGTTTCTTTAGAAACTGCCTTTCCTGCTTCCGATGCAAGGATTGCCACAAATAAAACTGCCAAAGGTCCACCGGCACCGCCCAAAGCATTAGATGCAAAACCAACCGTGATCAGAGAGAATAATACCAGCGGCGGACAATGAAGAGCATATCCAATCGCTACTGCCATAGCCGGGCCGCTCATAGCAGATGCCAGACCGCCTACTGTATAGGCAGTATCATTAACAGTTGCCACTGTCATAGTTAAAAACGGGATATGCAGCTGGCTTCCCAGTGTATTGATAATGGTTCCGATGAGAAGGGAACAGAACAGTCCCTGCGCCATTGCACCAAGAGCATCAATGCCATACCGTTTTACACTGACCTCAATGTCTTTCCGGTGCAGAAAATCTTTTAACTTTTCCATAGTGCCTCCATAACTTTAGCCGTTTTCTTTTTCTTCTTTTCTTTCAGACATTTATTTAACGTCCACGCAATTCTACCTCTGTTTTTATGTCTTGTCAATCATTTTTGTCATATGACAAGACAGTTGACTTTATAAAAAACGACATCACCTTGTGCGACTTTATGAATACCAAAAAGCCAGGAGATAATCTCCTGGCTCTCTGGTGTAATGCGAATAGGATTTCATTGTTCATCTGCCGGAAAGCCTCCCGGACAGCTTGTATAGATTCTAACATATATTTCACATAAATGCAACTCATATTTAACAAAATACCTGGTTATTGGTTACAGTTCAGCCATGAAGCTAATCCATATATGAAAAACAGAGAAATTTTA
>CAVDQU010000132.1:0-7494 GCA_963611035.1 Agathobaculum sp. | reverse complement strand
TACGCATCGTTGCTTTTGTGAGTCTTGCCCATTTGCGATATTTGTCACAAAACTGCGTGTACATGTACGGCGACAGCTTAGATGCATAGCAATCGGAGCAGTATTCCGTCCATAATTCTGAACTTTGCAAAAAAGTTACACTAAAACCCTTTCAGGGCTTCAAAAACGTCATTACCTCATCAAGACTTTTCCCACTTTTGACGTATGCGTCCATTATGGTTTCGGCCTCTTGCTGACGCTTTTGTTCTCGAAGTCCCTTGAGCCGTTCTGCCAGCGCATCATATTTATCCTGGAGATTTGACATTTCCGTTTTTACTTTTGTGATTTCAGCATCAATTGATGCCATCGACTTCTTCCGTGCCATTACTGTATTCCTCCCTATCCATGAGTGACTGACCATCTGCCAGCAGTCGTGAGATTTTTTCTGCACATTTATTGATATTGGTTTCATCTAATCCAAAAGAGCTTAGTATGACTTTCTGGGTCTTGGTAACCGCATGATCAAGCTTATAGTCCTTACCATTCCGACGAACCATTTCAATTTTTTCCAGTTCTCGGATTGCCGCCGGTACAGTCATGAATTTCTGTCTTGATTCCATTCGGAGCATCTGCTCTTTCAGCAGGTTGTAGATCCTGTTACGAACGATCAGTGCAATGAATTCAATAAATATCTTAGAAGACATACTTTGCGATGACTGCACACGTTCACTCTTTGAACCGATAAATGTCTTATCTGATCGGAAGAGCTTCTCTGAAACATCGCGTCCTTTATACTGAATCAGTGCCTGTGAAGCCGTCATTTTTTCGGATGTGATAATGCAGAAATAACCGCAAAGCTGAAGCTCCCGTTCAATGACCTCTACACGCTCGTCAGCTCCTTGAAATATACCATCCTTATCATAGTGAAGATGAAAATACTCCTGATAGGTCTTTCCGAACTTTTCGTCTTTTCCGATATGAGCATCCAGAAACTGACGATATTTTTCTATTTTCTGTTCTAGCTGCTCGCGTTCGGCTGACTGCTTGGATGGATTGTAGTAAATATGGAACCATCTGTTTGTAGTATCGTCATCATAGAGTTTTGCATTTACCGTGGTCCCATAAACTTTGTATGAACGGATTGCTGCATCCCTCTTAGTCTCGAATGTGCCTTGCTCCTCAAGTATCATGGGGGATACAAGTGCCTTACAGCCCTTACACATGATAATGAATGAGTACTGGTTTGCGTCAATGTACTGTATATTCTCTTTGCTGAAGTAACCGCGATCCAGGATGAATCCGATTTTCTTATAGTCGTATTCCAAAACTTTATCGACCATAAATGTAAACTGGGAAACGTCAGTAATAGAACCTGGATACTCTTCGTAAAAGAGTGGCACACGGTTCGTCTTGTCCATTGCAATGGCAAGATTAAACACCGGAAGGCCTTTGTCATCTTTGGCTTTTCCAAACTCCACGATATCAACATCTCCTGCATCACAGTTCTTGTTGGTAGAATCATAGGAGATATAAATCCTGTCTTTGTGATCACGTTTTTTGTTCCAGTCATCCAGAAATCCAATACACTGGTCCTTGGTGATCGAGTTAAGAAGTCTGCTTACCTTGGAATCACTGTAAATAGTCATTTTATCAGTAAAAAGCGGATGTGAAAATGCAAAATCAGGATAGTACTGTCCTGCATTTTCTTCTTCAACAATCAAATAAGCTACCAGGTCAAGCATAAGCCCTGCATCATTGCCAAAACGCTTTGTGAGCATTGTGCGAAGGTCGTATTCATCCATCACTTTTCGTATGATCACGCAGGAACCAATTTTCAGACAACAGCTCCGATATGCATATGGTAATTCATCCGGTATTTCAGCATTTGGAAAATAGATCTGAAATTGTTCGTTAGGATACATCATGGTAGGATCATCCGGTGAAACCTTCCCTATGATTGTGCGAAGCGGAACAGCATATTTCTTATCCTGTTTGTAATTGCTGCCATATTGGTAAAGGATGTAAGTTGTGCAGCCTTTTTTCTTAGTGATGATTTTGCCCTTTTGCTCCGGAATTTTTACCGTGGTATTGAGGTACATTTTGCTCTCCTTATTTAGTGTAACCGTTACACTAAATATACCACTTTTCGCTCAACTTTTCAAGTCCAAAAATCGCATAATTTCGGACTTTTTCGAGGATAATACCTCTTTGTAGGTGTTTTAGTGGAACTTGTATGCAGAGTTCTCATTTATACAACAAAAACTGCCGTCCGGCAAATAAATCGCCAGGCGGCAGTCCTGTTATGTTTTATATGTGGATCCTGATCTTCTCTCTGGATCAGCGGTTTCATTTAATCAAGAAATGTTCCTGCTTTGATCTGCTCAACTGCCTCTAAGTACTGCTTCTGGATATCTTCCGGAACGATAGAGGAGAAAGTACCTACGCTTAAGCATCCATTGCTTAAATCGCCGTAAACAGTCTTGTTTCCAAAGGTTCCTGCTTCAATATCTTCCATACAGGTCTTTACCAGTGCTGCATTGTCTGTTACAACAGAGCATGCGATGATCTTATCATCTGCAGATCCTAAATCTCCCGGCTGTCCGATATCATATCTGCCTTCCTGATCTGCCAGCGCTTCTCTTGCACCGGTATCTACTGCGGACGCATCACCAAACATAACATCTACATCATAAGTTGTCACCATAGATGCTGCGATCTCTTTGCCCTTTGCAGTGTCGCTGAAGGAACCTGCATAAGCGGAAGATACCTTGATCTCAGGATTGATCTTCTGAGCTGCCTTTTCATAGCACTCTACCTTTGCTTTGGTGGTATCCAGCTCCATGCCGCCGATAAATCCGATGTTGTTGGTCTTGGTCATCAGTCCGGCCAGAGCACCTGCCATATAGCCGATCTGCTCTGCATCTGGAAGGATAGACTGGATATTGTCTGTCTCAACGGTACCGTTTAACAGAGCAAATTTGATCTCCGGATATTCCTCTGCCACCTGCTTTACAGCATCTGTATACTGGTTGCCCGGTGCAAAGATCAGATCATATCCCAGCTCTGCATAGTCAGTCATAACAGTGGCATAATCAGAGGTTGCCACATTGTCTGTATACACAGTTTCCCAGCCTTTTTCAGTTGCTGCATCTACCATTGCCTGATAGCAGCTTGCGCCCCAGCCGCCGTCTGATACAGATGTGTCAGAGATCATGGCTACCTTGTAGCCGCCTTCCTTTGCCTCTGCGCCTGCCTCACTGCTTTCTGCTTCAGAACCGGCTGCCGTATCTGCGGCTCCTGCTGCCGTTGTCTCGGTCTTTGCAGAACCGCCGCAGCCTGCAAGGCTTACTGCAGCAAGCGCTGCTGTTAAAATTACAGATGCCATTTTCATGTTACGTTTTTTCATAATCTATTTTCCTCCTAGGTTTTCTATGACGATCCAACTGGTACACAGACCAGCCAAACCGCTGTCATCTTTTTATCGTTCTTCCCGGTAATACGGCTGTCCATTTGCCTTCGGACCGCTCTTTTTAATACCGAAAAACGCAAGTACGAACAGTGTACACAAATACGGAATCATCTGAAGGATCTGATACGGAGTAGACGGGCTTAACAGCTGCAAGCGGATCTGCAGTGCATCGCAGAATCCAAAAAGCAGACAGGCAAACATAACTCCCGTTGGCATCCACCGGCCAAAAATAACGGCTGACAAAGCAATAAATCCGCGGCCTGCCACAATGCCTTCCGAATAGGTACTTGTGTAACAGATGGTAAGATAAGCACCGCCGATACCGGCCAGTGCACCACATATGATGCAGGCAATGTATTTCTGGAGAACTACGTTAATTCCCAGTGTTTCCGCAGCCTTCGGGAACTCACCTACTGCCTTGAAGTTCAGTCCCGCCTTTGTGCGGCTTAAAAATACGGCTGTCACAGCCACCAGAAGATAGGCTCCATAAACCAGAGGACTCTGCTGGAAGAAGATGCTTCCGATCACAGGGATACTGCTGAGTACCGGAATAGGTACGATTCCCATAGACACGCCCTGGATCAACGTGGACGTATCGGAAAAAGAAAGACGGTAAATAAAGGATGCCAGTGCCGGTGCGAAAATATTGATCGCCATGCCGTAAACGGTCTGCTCCGCACAAAGAGTGATCGTACAGAAAGCATAGATCATATTTGTGGCAATACCCGAAAGAGCACCTGCCAGAACGCCCGCCCAGGGACTTCCTGTTTCATAACCTACCAGAAATCCTACCAGAGCACCGATGGCCATAATACCGTCCAGACCGATATTGACCATTCCGGCCCGTTCTGAATAGGTTTCTGCAAGAGCCACTAAAAGAATGGGAGTTGCCATGCGCACCGTTGAGAGCAAAAGCTCTGTAAGGAAATTCATTGTAAAAAATGATGCCATCAGCCCTGCGCCTCCTTTCTCTTCCTATGGTTTATAAGAAACTGTTTGATCGCCGGAAGCTTTAATAATGCAGTTCCGGCTACTGCAAAGATGATAACTAATGCCTGAATGATATCCACTACAGAACTTGGCACCTGCGTGGCTGTTTGTAAGGTACTCGCTCCCTTTCGCAGCACTGCGAAAATACAGGCTACAATGGCAGTTCCCAATGGGTTTAACTGGGCGATCAGTGCAATCGCCACACCGTCAAAACCAAATCCGGAGCCAAAACCGCTCATAAGGCGGAACTGCTTTCCGTGAAGCTCTATACTTCCTCCAAGTCCTGCAATGGCACCTGAAGTAATAAAAGAAAACAGGATGTATTTATTAACAGGGAAACCATTGAAAAAGGCTGCTGTAGCATTCATTCCCACTGCCCGCAGTTTAAATCCTTTGGATGTACAAAAAATAAAATAGTATAAAACCGCTGCCAGAAGAAACGCTGCCAGAACGCCCCAGTGGGACGGAAATTCTTTGGAAATACCAGCAATCTTCATACTGTCTGCCACTGCAACTGTCTGCGGAACACTGCCGTCACGTAAAAGAGTGGTATACACATAGCCCATAAACAGCGTTGCCACATAATTCAGCATGATGCTGACGATCATTTCATTTAAGCCTCTGGTAATCTTTAAAATACCCGGAATAGCGCCCCAAATGCCTCCTGCAATGGTTCCTGCAAGAAGACTTATAAGAAGGCCGCCTACACCTGCGTCTCCCAGCTTTGCGGAAACAAAAATGCTGGTGACTGCGCCCATGATAAACTGTCCTTCGCCGCCCAGGTTAAAAACACCGCACTTATAGGCAAATGCTGCTGCAAGCCCGGTAAAGATCAGCGGACAGGCGATGACTAAAGTCTGTCCTATCTTACGGCCACTGCCAAAAGCACCGGAAAACAGATACCCATAGGCTTCCACCGGATTTTTTCCCAGACACAGGATAATGATCCCACCTGCAATAAACGCGATCAGGATCGAGAGAATGGGGATCAGTATCTTTGCAAGATTATCTTTTAATTTCATTTCCCTATTCCTCCTTTCCTGCCATTGCCAGGGATATTTCTTCTACAGGTGGATTTTCACCCGGATAAATTCCCATGACCTGACCTTCAAACATAACCATGATCCGATCTGAAAGCTTTAATACTTCATCAAAATCCGCACTGATCAGCAGGATTCCGCAGCCTTTATCCCTTGCTTCGATCATGGTATCGTGCACATACTGGGAAGCACCGATATCCAGACCTCGGGTTGGATGGACCGCTACCAGCAGTTCCGGATGATTTTCCATTTCTCTTGCCAAAATGATCTTCTGCTGATTGCCGCCGGATAAATTCCTTGCTTCCTGTTCAATGGAAGCACAGCGGATATCATTCTTTTTCTGAAGTTCCAGTGCAAACTTACGGATCGCTTTTTTCTTTAATAAAGCCCCATGTGCATAGGAAAAACGTGGTTCTTCTGTCGCCTTTAAAACCAGATTTTCTTCCACTGTCATATTTCCTACCAGGCCCATTTTGTTGCGGTCTTCAGGAACATGGGACACGTTGGAAAGAATGAAACCATTAGGGGCAAACTGGGCAACTTTGTGGGAATTTAAGTCTACCTCACCGCTGTCCGGTGCAATAACACCCGTTACCAGCTGGGCAAGTTGGGACTGTCCATTTCCGTCTACTCCGGCCACTCCCAGGATTTCTCCTTTTCCAATGGAAAAGCTTACGTCATTTAATCCGCTGTGCTTATGATCCTTCTGATAATCCACATGGACCAGGCGCAGCACATCTGCTCCCGGTTCTGTTACCTTTTTATAGGCGCTGACGGTCATTTCATGACCGATCATCAGATTTGCCAGCTTTGCCCCGTCTGTATCCTTTTTCTCCACGGTAGTAATGGTCTGCCCGGTCCTCAGGATCGTTACCCGGTCACTGACTGCCATTACCTCACGCATTTTGTGAGAAATGAAAATAATGGATTTATTCTCTGCTGTCAGCCGCCCCATAATAGCGAAAAGGCCTTCTACTTCCTGGTCTGTAAGCGCTGCTGTAGGCTCATCTAAGATCAACAGCTCTGCGCCTCTGTAAAGAGCCTTTAATATCTCCACTCTCTGCTGTTCACCTACAGAGATCTCATTTACCTGCTTATCCAGATCCACTTCCAGTCCATATTTTTGTGAAAGTTCCAGGATCTCCTTTTTCCGTTCTTCTTTTTTAATGAAAATGGAACTGTCTTTTTTCGTTCCAAGGATGATATTTTCAAATACTGTCATGGCATCCACCAACATAAAATGCTGATGCACCATCCCGATCCCCAGTTTTACTGCTGTTTTCGGTGAGTCGATCTTTACCTTTTTGCCCTTTAACCAGATGGTACCGGAAGTAGGCTGATACAGTCCGATGAGAATGTTCATCAGGGTACTTTTTCCTGCACCATTTTCGCCCAGAAGTGTATGGACTTCGCCTTCTTCAATGGACAGATTAATATCTTTGTTGGCATAGACTGCACCAAACTGCTTGGTGATGCCTTCCATTCTTAAAAGCTCTGCCATATTCATCCCCCTCCTTTTCTAATATTCTCTCGGAATCTTTCAGCAGAAAATAGAAACAAAAAAAGAGTGAACATACCAAAAGAACACATCTTTCGGTGATTCACTCCCTTGTAAATCCTATGATCAGCAATCTGTTATTTCCTATGAGATTGTCGTATTTGTAAAACTGCCCTAAATTATAAGCAGGCATGCCTTTGCTGTCAATCATTTCACTCTTTTTCCTAAAAAAATTACCCAGGCATTGGTTTTTTTAGGTTTTTGATGTTGTATTTCTTTTATTTCTTCTGTTTTTTCCTAAGATTCTTTTGCAGCGGTTTCTTTTGTCAGGTTTTCTCAATTCGGCTTATAATCACATGGTTCATATCCTCATAC
The DNA here is from genome assembly GCA_963611035.1 of Agathobaculum sp. Classification (GTDB taxonomy): domain Bacteria; phylum Bacillota; class Clostridia; order Lachnospirales; family Lachnospiraceae; genus Enterocloster. Next base: position 143 of record CAVDQU010000132.1, on the reverse strand, counting down.
GAATCCCATTGTTCCCGTTTTATGCTTAGTTCCGCATAAGCAAAAGACTTTTTGATCATATCCATGATCTGCTTTCCTGTATAACCAGTTTCTTCTTTAATCGTAACGTCTGTAACAGATACGATCTGATGCGCCGCCAGATT
>CAVDQU010000131.1:0-7677 GCA_963611035.1 Agathobaculum sp. | reverse complement strand
GATAAGTGGTGTGAGAGGACGGCTAATCAACTAATGGTTAGCCTCCTACTCGATTACAGATACAGGATCAGAAGAAAAGAATTTTACCGTATTTGCCATGGATACAGTAATGCAGTTCCAGATCTATGGCGGAAATGACGACGTAGAAGAAAAAGTCCAGGGAAAAATAGAAGAACTGGAAGATACACTTTCTGTCACAAAAGAAAACAGCCCCATGTGGGAATTAAACCAGAATAAAACCGCAAAATTTCCGTCAGAAATTGCACAGCAGATAGAAAAAACGCTAAAACTCTGCGAAGACACAGACGGCGCCTTAGACATTTCCGCCTACCCCATCGTAAAAGCCTGGGGCTTTACTAGCGATGAGCATCGCATCCCCGATGAAGAAGAACGCAGAGCCTTAGTTGACCGCGTAGACTATCGCAAGATCCAGGTAAAGGATGATACCGTATCCATAGCCCAAGACATGTTGGTAGACTTAGGAAGCGTAGGAAAAGGCTATACAGCAGAAGTTCTGGCAGATCTGATGAAAGACGAAGGTGTTGCTTCCGCTCTTTTCAGCCTTGGAGGAAATATCCAGACCATCGGTGCAAAGCCAGACGGGACAGACTGGTTCATTGGTATCCGCGCAGCCGAAGAAAATCATTATCTGGGCGGTGTTTCCGTAACAGATAAGGCGGTAGTCACTTCCGGTGGTTACGAACGCTATTTCACCGGCGATGACGGCCAGATATACTGGCACATCATGGATCCTAAAACCGGCGCCCCGGCCAAAAACGGACTGGTGTCCGTGACCATTATCAGTGACAGCGGTTTTCTCTGTGACGGCCTTTCCACTGCCCTTTTCGTCATGGGACCTGAAAAAGCCGCTGAACACTGGCGCAGCCACCAGAATTACGAAGCCGTATTAGAAGACGAAAATGGCCAGATCTACATCACAGAAGGCCTGGAAAACACCTTCAAACCCGTAGATCTTGGTGAGCAGCAGGAGATCCAGGTGATCCGCAGATAAGGTGGCTTGTAAAGACAGATGCGGCATGGTATCATAATTGCAGATATATTAAGATGTTGGGGTCAAAAGGTATTTTGACCCCACTGATACCGAATTGCTACGTGCTTTGCACTTTCGCAATTCTAAAAACATTCGTAATCCGCTCATTTTTCTTCAAAAAATGGCTTCTTACTCATGGTTTTGGTGGGTCCCAAGGTCAAAACTCCTCCCGCAAGCAAGCTTGCGTTGGATTTTAGACCTTTTGACCTTGGTATCATATTAATGCAGAGCATCAGGAAAAGGCGGACACATTTTATGAACATCCAGATCTTCGGCACTAAAAAGTGCAATGACACCAAAAAAGCAGAACGCTTTTTCAAAGAGCGTGGCATCAAATACCAATTCATCGACATGAAAGAAAAAGGCATGTCAAAGGGCGAGTTTAACTCCGTTGCCCAGGCAAACGGCGGCCTGGAAAATATGATCAACTGGAATGGGAAAGACAAAGATATTCTGTCCCTGATCAAATATATTGCAGAGGAAGACCGGTTAGAAAAGGTCCTGGAAAATCCCCAGGTGATCAAAACCCCGGTAGTCCGGAATGGGAAACAATCCACACTGGGATACCAGCCGGATGTGTGGAAAAAGTGGGAATAGATAAGAATAACAAGAAAATATGTAAAATAAAGAAAACAGGCCCTGGATATTTCAATAAAATGGGATATCCAAAGCCTGTTTTGTATTTTCATAAATCTTACGCGTTCTTCATAGCACAGAACTGATTCATTACTTCCACCAGATTTCTGTGATCTTCCAGATGAGGCAGACCGGAGATCATGGCAACGCCGCGGAATTTACCATTTACGATGATCGGGAAGCCGCCGCCGCAGAATGCATAATGGGACTCGTCCTGCTGCCAGTTTTCCTTTACGCCATTTAACTCACGCTCTACAGCTGCACGCAGGGAAGAAGTGTGGCAGCGCTCAACAGTGTGCTGCTTGCGGTTCATCCACTGGTTATTGCTTTCATCGGTTCCTGGAAGGAAGGACTGATACAGAATGATATCGTCGAAAACAATACGGACCGCAATAGGCTTTGGAGTGGTCAGACCACGCTCACGAAGCATGGTTCCCAGTGTATAAGCATCATTATAATCAAAAGAAGAAAAGTGGATGTGCTCTTCCTGGCTTTTGATCTCTTCTAACATCTTTAAATCGTACATAAAAATACCCTCTCTATACTCATATTTTTCCAGAACTATTATAGCCTGTAAATGGAAATGTGTATATAAAAAACTAACTCTTAGTTAATATTTTTGGCAGGAGAAGTGCTGTATAGTTTCAGATATACAGGATGAATGGTGCAGTTGATCCTGTCATTTATAAGAAAGAGGGGGAAGATAGATGTTTGCATTGGAAATAGTCATATTATTGCTGGGGATCGGGTTTATGGCCACAGGTATTACCCAGAGCAAAAAGACGGGACAGAAAAAATGGCATATTTTGACAGCTGTTGGAATCGTCCCGGTTTTGGTCAGTGTATTTTTATTCATTTGTACGTTCCTGCTTTTGTATGGGATCCAGGCTCAGAAGCCAGTTGCAGGGCCCACAGAAAACGGAAAGATCATTGTGGAGAACACTGATGCAGGGCCAGATCTGGAACCAGAACCAGGGCCAGATTCCGATCCAGATTTTTCTGGCAGCGACTGGCGCACCTACAGAGCTTACTCAGAAGATCTGCGCCTGGACGATACAGGTACGTTCACTTTCTGCCTTTCCCCATTGGATAATAAAAATGGCTATGCCGTATACGACAGCACAAGCGGCGCCAGAGTGGGAACTCTTTTATGGGATCTGAAAAAAGAAGCAGACTGGCAGGCAGAAACACAGCTAAAAGATCTGGACAATGACGGGATCAAAGAAATCGGTATTTCCATGACAGACGGAGAGATCCTCTGGTATCATTACAGAAAAGACCTGGAAGACACCTGGCCTGAGAAGAAAAGTGGCTGTTTTGAAGAAAATAATTAAAAAATTAACAATAAAAAAGTCTGAAAACATAAGGAATTTTCGAAAAGCTTAAGATTATAAACATTGACATTTCCATATAGAGTGATAAAATATTAACAGAGTTAGATGTAAATTAAATGTATATGGAAAGGGGATTTTTAGTTATGGCAATGAATATTGATTTTACTGGAAAGACAGTCCTTGTTACAGGTGGTGGACGTGGACTTGGAAAAGAAATGGCACTTCAGTTCGCAGGATGTGGCGCAAATGTATATATTGCAAACCGTAAAGAAGATCAGGGCCTGGCTACTGTAAAAGAAATCGAGGCACTTGGTGTAAAGGGCGGCTTCACAAAATGTGACGTAGCTGTAGAAGAAGACGTTAAGAAACTGATCGCTGATGCAGCAGCATTTGGCGGCGGAAAGATCGATGTGATCGTAAATGCAGCAGGCGTAATTTCCCTTCAAGATATGATGCATACAACTACAGCAGAGGTTCAGAGACTGTTTAACATCAATGTAGTAGGAACTGTACATATGATCAAACATGGTCTGGCACATCTGGAAGCAAATAAGAGCGGCAATATGGTTCTTGTTTCCTCTATTGCAGGCAGAGACGGTATGGGAATGCTCCAGACCTACAGCGCATCCAAGGCAGCTGTAACAAGCCTGATGCAGTCCGCTGCAAAACATGCAGCTCCTTATGGAGTACGTGTAAATGCTATTCTCTCAGGCATCATCCGTACAGCAATGTGGGAAGAGATCCTGGAAGGCATGAACAATGGCTGGGATCCGGAAGTTCATAACGAACTTACTCCTGAGAAACGTGAAGAGCTGTGGAACGCTTCCGTTAAGAGCATGATCCCAATGGGACATGACCAGAAGGAAGAAGATATTGCTTGGGCAACCGTATTCCTTGCAAGCGACTTCGCCCGCGAGATCACAAGCCAGGCACTGTGCATTGACGGCGGTACCACCTCTGGAAGATAATTACATCGCAGAGATTGAAAAATTTAAATTGAAGAAGTAAAGAGATAAAAAGAGCAGCCGCTTTTGGAAAATGAATTCCATTAGAGGCTGCTCTTCTTTTAATTCCATTCTTCTGTCAATAGGAAATCCCGTATGTTGCGGTGTTTAATTCCGTTTCTGCTCATGTCAAATTCATCCAGAGAGACAACATATTTCGGGTAGTTATCACGGATGTTATCATATGCTCTAAATTCACGCTGGACGGTCTCTTCGGATGCTAACAGATAGGTAACCTGAACATACAGTTTTTCTCCTCGCTTGTCGCATACAAAGTCGATCTCCTTATCGCCGATCCTGCCTACTGTAACTTTATAGTCCCGGCGCAGAAGCTCCAGATAAACGATGTTTTCCAAAATAAGGTTAATGTCACGCATATTGCCGCCAAAAACAGCTTCCCGGATACCATGGTCGGCAATATAATACTTCTCATTGGATGCAAGAATCTGCTTCCCTTGCAGATCCTCACGCCTGACCTGATAGAATAAATAGGCATCGCAACAGTATTTGATATAGTTTAGGATTGTCTCTGGGGCAACGGTCCGGTTCTCGCTCTTGAGGAACTTTGACAGAGAAGTAGCAGAGAAGGTTGTCCCTACATTTGCTATTACATAAGTGATGATGCGCTCCAGCAGGTCCACATCCCGGATCTTATTCCGCTTTACAATATCCTTGAGCTGGACGGAGTTGAACAGATCATGAAGATATAGTTTAGAAGGCTCATCTTCGTAACGGATGTTGGCAAGGTACGGCATACCGCCAGATAAAAGGTACTTTTGAAAACATTTTTGGATCGGTTCATCTGGTGCAATGGGGTGATATAGTTCCAGGAATTCTGCAAAAGAAAATGGATAAATAACAAACTCCACATAACGTCCCCCAAGATAAGTGGAAAGCTCACCTGAAAGAAGCTTTGCATTTGAACCGGTGATATAGATATCACAGTCAAGGGATACACGCAGGGAGTTGATACACTTCTCCCAGTCTTTTACCTCCTGGATCTCATCAAAGAACAGGTAGGCTTTACCATTGATTTCTGAAGCTTGCTTTGTAATTTCATTATGCAGTGCATTTGCAGTTTGCAGATGTGCATAGTTCAGATCCTCAAAATTAATAGAGATAAACTGAGCAGGACTGACACCCGATTCCAGAAGTTCCTCTTTTATAAGTTCCAACATGACCGATTTGCCACATCGGCGAATACCGGTCATGACTTTTATCAGTTCTGTGCCGATAAAAGGACGGATGCGCTTCATATACATTTCACGTTTTATCATGATGATCAGCCTCCTTGTCTGTGTTTGAGCATAGTATATCACATTTATAACTGACATTCAAAGATAAAATATAAATTTATTAGTTATAACTTATAAAATTGACAATTTGACAAAAATCGACAGATATAAAAAACAGCGGGTATCGTACCCGCTGTTGGTGGATCCAAGTCTTTCTCAACCAGTCCAGTATAATCCATTTTAAGCATGTTCCTGGGCGGATTCGAACCGCCGGCCTTTCGCTTAGGAGGCGAACGCTCTATCCTACTGAGCTACAGAAACACAATCTTTAGATATTCTAACCTTTTTCCCTGAAAAATGCAAGCCCTTTGTACGTACAAGATCGTGCATACAAAAATACCCCCGCGGCTGCGGGGGCAAAATCCGTGGGTAAATTTATTTAATACAGCATATCGTTCACACCAAAATCAGCAATTCCCTGCATCCAGATCTGACCCTTAAAACGTCTGCCTGGCGCCGGTTCCCCTAAGAGATCGGCTTTATTGATAGCAACGGTAAAGACCATATCGTTGCATTCTACGCGCAGGCGGTAGATCTCTTCATTTGTCAGCTCATTTGTCACCAGATTGACGCTTAATATATTTCCGATAATGGAATACTGGTCGCATTCAATGCCGCTTGGCATGAAACAGGTCTCGATAATGGAGTACATATCCTCTTTTATAATGCGCTTGGTGACCATGGAATACAGGTCGATGTCCTCTACGGTCAATGTTTCGATAGCATCCTCATCGCCCCGGCGGGCAGCTTCTAAGAGGCTTCCACGCTTTCTGGCAGCCCGTTTCAGATCTTCTGCCTGTTTGGGAGTCTTTTTAACTGGCAGCAGGATCTTTCCCTGGGAAGCAAGGCCGGAGAGGCAGATATTCTTTGCCAGCACCGGAAGACGCTTATTGCGGCGGCTTCTGTATTCAATGGAATTAGTCATATAAAAGATAAGGGAAATGCCTACGCGGTATTCATCTAAAAGACCAGCATATGTTTCCCGCTCTGCGTGGCGCTGGATCGAGCATTCAGCAGTAGATGAAATATCACTGCCAGTTACATAAGGGAAGGCGTATTCCCGCTTAAAAGTCCCTTTTTCTGTCATCTGTCCGATCATGGCGATTCCCATTCCCGGAGCTAATTCCGCCCGGAGTTCGTAAAGACCGGGGTGGTCATTTCTTTCTAATACAGCTGTTTTCGCAGCAGTCTTTGCAAGCTTTCGCATGATCTTATCCATTTCCAGATCACTGTCACAGCCGCCAAATCCTATAGTGCGCATAAATTTGTGCATTTCCTTCACCCTCTTTCACTAAGGTTTATATGTCTGTGGTTATTTGTTGTTTCCTAAATGTTTTTCGCTTTATTATAGCCTACTTTATGTGAGATTACCAGATATTTTTCAAAGAAATACAAGCATGAAAAAGCAGGCTCCGAAGAACCTGCCATTTAGTTAGAAAATCTGTATTCCCGATTAATTATTATTGGCGTCATAATAGAAGAGAGATGCGTGATCAAACTGTCCAGTTGTTTTATCTCTCTCTAACATTGCATAAAGCGGATATTCATCGCTGATCTTCCAGACAACATTACCATTGCTGTCATAAAATCCGCCGCCGCCCATGGCCTTATCTACCTGTTCCAGGGAATAGGTGGTATAGTCAGGAATGTTTAACAGCCAGAATTTAATCCCCTCAATTTTAACGACTTTTCCATTTAAAGTATAACACCAGAAAGATATCTCATCGTTTACAAAAAGGTACATCTTTGTTCCTCAAAAGTCACTGGCTTCTGGTCTTTGCCCCATTACGCGGAACAGGTTTTCTTCATCATTCTTTAAAAGATCAGCAAACTTATGCTTTACGAAATCTGTTTTATAGGTATAATGAAGCACTTGCTGAGGAGTATTAGTCTTTTCGGAAGCAGTGCCCTGTGTTTTTACAACATTATTTTCGATCCATGCTCCGTCAGCGTTTACCTGATAGCCATCAGGAGTTGTTGTATTTGTCAGGATATAACCGTCATTTGTAAAGTAATAGCACTCGCTGACTCCGTCATTATTTCCGTCGACCCACTGCCAGCCGTTATTGTACCAGGTACCGTCATCCTTCTGATACCACCAGCCATTAGAGTCCGATTTCCATGTACCGGCAAAAGCAGGCATGCAGCCTGCAACAGATAATGCCCCCACCAAAAGGCCAAGAGCTAATTTTTTCATACTGCGTTTCATAGTGATCCCCTTTCTTTCGTACCCCATTTTCTATCAGTGTATCGCACATCCAGAGTGGATGCAAGGAATTTTCAGTTATCCCAGGGATTTCGCGTTACAGTTCAGCCATGAAGCTAATCCATATATGAAAAACAGAGAAATTTTATTT
>CAVDQU010000130.1:0-7897 GCA_963611035.1 Agathobaculum sp. | reverse complement strand
GGACGGCACCCCTGAAACCAATGACAAGTACCGTCATGCTGCTGGCTGTAAGTCTGTATCCAACCATATTTTAGATGCTGCAAAGCTTTTAAAAAAGCATGGGGTAGATTTTAATATCCTTACAGTTGTAACAGGAAACACAGCAGCACATATTACAGAAATCTATGAATTTTACCGCAGACAGGGATTTGGATTCCAACAGTATATCGCCTGTCTGGATCCCCTTAATGAACCTCACAGAAAAACTCCTTATGCCCTTTCTCCAACGCAGTACGGAGAGTTTCTGATCACCTTATTTCACCTTTGGTACAAAGACTGGAAAAAAGGCCGCCAGCCTTACATCCGGCAGTTTGAAAACTATATTGGCATTTTAGCAGGATACCGGCCAGAGGCCTGTGACCAGTGCGGCGTATGCAGTATACAAAATGCTGTGGAAGCAGATGGCAGTGTATATCCCTGTGATTTCTATGTGCTGGATGAATATAAACTGGGAAATTTTAATACCGATCAGCTGGATGTGATCAATGAGAAACGGGCCGAGATCGGATTTATCGAACGCTCAAAAAAACTGAAAAAAGACTGTATTGCCTGCCCCTATTTTTTCATCTGCCGGGGCGGATGCCAGAGGAACCGGGATCTGGATGCAGAAAGCGGCCTTTACGAAAACTATTTCTGTGAAAGTTATAAAATGTTCTTTGAAAACTGCCTTCCTCTGATGAAAACGATTTATCTGTAGACACAAACTGTTTTTATGTTTTATAATAACGGATAATAATACAGCTGCATGCTGTTTCAAAGGAGAATCATAAACATGGACCATAACCCTGTTGTTTCTGTACGAAATATTGTTCTGGGAGAAGGCATCCCCAAGATCTGCATCCCACTTGTAAGCACCAGTCTGGATACGCTTTTAAATGACATGAAAAAAGCGCTGGAATACAGCGCGGATCTGATCGAATGGAGAGTTGACTGGATGGAGGATATTTTTAAAGAAGGCTATCTGGATGAGATCCTTCCTACCGTCCGGAAAGCAGCTGGTGACACTCCTCTTCTGTTTACATTCCGTACAAAAAAAGAAGGCGGGAACATGGCTGCCGATCTTTCACAGTATAAAGAACTGGTTAAAAAGGCTATCTGCTCCGGTCTGGTGGACCTGGTGGATATTGAGCTTTTTTCTGATAAAGATGTGGTCGATGAGCTGATCGCTCTGGCAAAGGAAAAGAAGGTAAAAACCATTCTTTCCAACCACGATTTCTTCCATACTCCTTCTGAAAATGAGATCTTTTCCCGATTGAAACAAATGGAAGAAGCCGGTGCTGACATTGCAAAGATCGCTGTTATGCCAGAAAGCACCGAAGATGTGCTTACTCTCCTTTCTGCCACCTGCAAAGCAAAAAAAAAGCTTTCCTGCCCTGTTATCACTATGTCCATGGTTGGAACTGGCCTCATCAGCCGCTTAAGCGGGGAAATATTTGGCTCCTGTCTCACCTTTGGAGCTGCAGGAAATGTTTCTGCGCCTGGTCAGATCGATGCCTTAAAGCTTCGCTCTGTACTTAGCATATTGCATGAGAACAGCTAAGTGATAAGATCCGCCCATTTAGGCGTTCACACTTTTTTCACATTTTACACAAATTTTCCTCACATTTTTTCAGTATATTTATTTTCGTTAAAAGCGAATGCTTTTCATACAACTTTTTCTCACAAATCGGCCGACAGGTGAAAACCTGCCGGCCACTCCTCATTTATGGGACTTTTACATGTCAACATTTCTTATCTGGTTTTTCCTTTTCTTTTTCCTTAAAGCTTACCAGGATGATATCACTTCCGATCTGGCACACGTCGCAAAATGGGATCACGTACTCTTTTTCTCTTCCTAAAAATCCGCAGATGCAGCCAGGTCCAGGCACTACTAATGCCGTGATACAGCCCGTTTTTTCATCAAATTCCACATCCCCTACATAGCCTAAGCGGGCGCAGTCTTTTACGTTAATAACTTCCTTCTGTTTTAAGTCATAGATCCTGATGGGTATCCGCCCCTTTTTCCCCTTATTAGTAACTATATGAAAGAAGGCGCAAAAAAAGAACCCTGCCCCGCGCCTTGGCGCGGGGCAAAGTTCTTAATGTAACAATTTTAGCAGCAAAGATCCACGATAACCTGTGCAAAGATCTTTGCACTGTCAACCAACTCTTTTACTACTGCAAATTCATCTGCACCGTGCATACGGTTGTCTGTTCCTGGCATGGAGCAGCCGAATGCAACACCATTTTTCAGGCTGTGTACATAGGTGCCGCCGCCTGTGTACTGGCAGCTTCCCTTTAAGCCTGTATACTCTTCATATGCCTTTAACAGAGTGCGTACAAAATGGGAATCACCATCTACATAGTGAGGTGCTTTCATATGATCTGCCAGAAGTTCGATGCCTTCCTCTGCCATACGTGCCTTTGCTACCTTTAATGCATTTTCATCATTTGCACAGATCGGGGCACGGCAGTCAAATACGCCGTCTAAATGCTCTGCATCTACCTGGAGCATATCAAAAGCCAGTGTCAGTTCTCCGGAAACCTCATCACTCATGGCAATGCCAACTGCATTTCCACGGGTATCACCATGTGGGAACAGTTTTACAAGGCTCTTTACTGCATCCATCTGCGGGCAGGAAGCAAGGGGCAGTCTGGTGATCAGTACTAACAGAGCTGTTAATGCATTCTTTCCTTCTTCCGGAGTAGATGCATGGGCGCCTTCTCCTTCTGCAATGATCAGAACGCCTTCTTCACAGCCTGCAAAGGTAAATGTAACCTGTGTTTCTTTTGTAACAGCTGCTGCTGTTTCATTTAATACAGCGTCATCTACACCAGCTACTACTGCTTTTGCCTTTCCTGGAACAACATTGCTCTTAAGACCGGCATCGATCTTTACCAGTTTTGGCATAGCGTCAGATTTTTCAAAAGAAGCAACAAAATGACCTGGAAGGCGTCCCTTTTCTACGTTAATTACCGGGAATTCCGCATCTGGTGAAAAGGTCATAGGAGCTTCTTTTTCCTGCTTATAATAAACAGCAATATCAGAGCTTCCGCATTCTTCATCTGTACCTAAGATCAGACGTACGTTTTTCTTCACAGGAAGTCCTAATTCCTTAACTGCACGCATTGCATAGAGAGCTGCAATGGCTGGTCCCTTATCATCCGCAGTACCGCGGCCATAGAGTTTTCCGTCCTTGATAACCGGGTTAAATGGCTCTGTTACAGTCCAGCCTTCTCCTGCTGGTACTACATCCAGATGAGCCAGGATATCCAGCTGTGCTTCCTTGTCATTTAAATCTGCAGTACCTACGTAGTTGTCATAATTGCGAACAGAAAAACCATAATTTTCCATCATGGTAAGTGCCGCCTGCAGTGCCTCAAATGGGCCTTCGCCAAATGGCTTTCCCTCTGTGTAAGGCATTTTTTCACTGTTGATCCGGCAAAGGGTGCAGATATCTTCGATCATCTGGTCTTTGTGGGAATCAATATATTCTTCGACCTCTTTTCTGTACATAACCTTCTCCTTATAACAATTCAGCCATGACATCTCCATGGCCGAACTATTTTTCTATCTATTTCTTTGATTACTTCAGCATAGCACCAAGAGTTTCATTTACTACCTTGCCGTCTGCTTTTCCCTTTACCTTTGGCATCAGCACCTTCATAATAGCGCCCTTGTCCTTTGGTGTCGGGTTTTCAATTCCCAGCTCTTTTAATACGCCTGCGATCACTTCTTTGATCTGGTCTACAGACATGTCTTCTGGAGCAAATTCCTTGTAAACAGCCAGACGTGCGCCTGCCTCTTCACGGATATCGTCTCTGTCTGCCGGTGCCAGGTCATAGGTTTCCTGGGTCTGGCGTATCTCTTTTTTAACCACTGCGTCTTCTTCTGCCTCTGTAAGGGGCTCTCTCTTGTCGATCTCTGCGTTCTTTAAGGCAGATAATAACATGGAAAGGGAATCCTTTCTTGCCTTATCCTTTGCCTTCATTGCCTGTACCATTGCTGCTCTTACTACATCGATCCTGCTCATTTTGTAAAACCTCCTTAATTAATGTCCTCTGGAAGACTTATATTTATGTTTAGTTATTACCAAACTCGCTTAACTTAAGACCTGGATTTCTTTCAAGGACCATGCCAACGCTCCAGCTGTTGATAAACAGGAGCAGTGGATTGTCCTTTAAGTCTTTAATACGCTTCATATCAGATGTTCCCTGGATACGTGCCACATCTACTTCCTGTGGATTTTCTACCCAGCGGATATGTTCATATGGAAGCTTCTCTAAGATAACTTCTACATTGTACTCATTCTGTAAACGGTAGGTAAGCACCTCAAACTGAAGCACGCCTACAACGCCTACGATGATCTCTTCCATACCTGTATTGAACTCTTGGAAGATCTGGATGGCACCTTCCTGGGCGATCTGGTTGACGCCCTTGATAAACTGCTTACGCTTCATGGTATCTACCTGGCGCACTCTTGCAAAATGCTCCGGTGCGAAAGTCGGGATGCCTTCAAACTCAAATTTTTCATTGGAAGAACAAAGGGTATCACCAATAGAGAAGATACCTGGATCAAATACACCGATGATATCACCGGCATATGCCTCTTCTACGATCTTACGATCCTGGGCCATCAGCTGCTGTGGCTGGGTCAGGCGGATCTTTTTGCCGCCCTGAACATGATTTACTTCCATACCAGCTTCAAACTTGCCGGAAACAATACGCATAAAGGCGATTCTGTCTCTGTGGGCCTTGTTCATGTTTGCCTGAATCTTAAATACAAATGCGGAGAAATCCTTGTTAAATGGATCTATCACGCCTGTGAGTGTCTTTCTTGGCAGCGGCGGTGTAGTCATTTTCAGGAAATGCTCCAGGAATGTTTCAACACCAAAGTTGGTCAGCGCGGAACCAAAGAATACAGGAGAAAGATCACCCTTCTGTACCCGGTCCATATCCAGTTCATCGCTGGCGCCGTCTAATAATTCAATATCGTCCAATAACTGCTTATGATACTGGAAGCCGATGATGCTTTCCACATCATCTGTCTCTGCGTCAAATTCCTGGGTGGCAACCTCTTTTGCACCGCCCATAGCAGCGGTAAAGGTAGTTACCTTCTTTGTAAAACGGTCATATACGCCCTTGAAATTCTTTCCGCAGCCAATAGGCCAGTTCACCGGACAGGTGCGAATCCCTAAAACTTCTTCGATCTCATCTAATAATTCATAAGGATCTCTTGCTTCACGGTCAAATTTGTTGATAAATGTAAAGATTGGGATATGGCGCATTACACAAACCTTAAACAGCTTAATGGTCTGCGCCTCAACGCCCTTGGATCCGTCGATAACCATGACAGCGGAGTCTGCCGCCATCAGGGTACGGTAGGTATCCTCTGAGAAATCCTGGTGTCCTGGTGTATCCAGGATGTTAATACAAAAGCCTTCGTAATTAAATTGCATGGCAGAAGAAGTAACGGAAATACCTCTCTCCTTCTCGATCTCCATCCAGTCGGAAACCGCATGCTTTGCAGCCTTTCTTCCCTTTACAGTACCTGCCAGGTTGATGGCGCCTCCGTAGAGAAGGAACTTCTCGGTCAAAGTAGTCTTACCTGCATCAGGGTGAGAAATGATGGCAAAGGTTCTGCGGTTCTTTATCTGTTCTGTTATCTGATCATTTGTCTGTGACAATGGTCTTTCCTCCGTTCTTGCTAACGTTCTTACTGTTTTAATAGTGATATTGTACACCTTTGATACCGGATTGCTACGTGCGTTGCACTCCCGCAATCCTAAAAACATTCGTAATCCGCACATTTTTCTTCAAAAAATGGCTGCTTACTCATGTTTTTGGCGGGTCCCAAACTCAAAAATCCTCCTGCAAGCAAGCTTGCGTCGGATTTCCGGGTTTTTGACCCTGGTATCGACATATAATTGTATTATGCCTTGGCGCTAAAGTCAAGAATCTGTGTCAGCAATTCGTCTGCCACCTGCTCTTTGCTCATCTTCGGCAGCTCTTTTTCACTGTCCTTTGTAATAATGGTCACTACATTGGTATCTGTACCGAAACCGGCACCTTCTACTTTTAAGTTGTTTGCAACGATCATATCAATATTTTTACGGGCCAGCTTTGCTCTGGAATTTTCCAGCATATCCCTTGTTTCCATGGAGAAGCCGCATAAAAACTGTCCCGGTGTTCTGTGCTGTCCCAGCCAGCCAAGGATGTCTTTGGTGCGCTCCAAGGAAATGGACATATCTCCCTCTGTTTTCTTGATCTTATCCTGACCAACTACTGAAGGGCGGTAATCTGCTACTGCTGCTGCCTTGATGATAATATCCTGTTCTGGTGCTGCGTTTGTCACTGCCTGGAACATATCTTCTGCACTTTCAATAGGAACTACCTTTACAAACATAGGCGGCTTTATAGCTACAGGGCCGGTAACTAATGTAACCTCTGCCCCTCTGTAAGCTGCTGATTTTGCAATAGCATAACCCATTTTTCCAGTAGAGTGATTGGTGATATAGCGCACCGGGTCAATGGCTTCTCTGGTAGGTCCCGATGTGATCAGGATCTTCTTTCCAGCAAGATCTTTTGGATATCCTACCGTTCGCAGGATATATTCAAATAATGTTTCCGGCTCCGGCATCTTTCCTGCGCCTGTATCTCCACAGGCTAAATATCCACTGGCTGGACGGATCACTTCCATTCCGTAGTGCTCTAAAGTCTTTAAATTATCCTGGGTAATAGGATTTTCATACATGCGGGTATTCATGGCCGGTGAGATGATCTTTGGACAGGTACATGCCATAAAAGTAGTAGTCAGCATATCATCTGCAATGCCGTGGGTCAGTTTGCCGATCACATTGGCAGATGCCGGCGCTACCAGAAATACATCTGCTTCTTTTGCCAGGGACACATGCTCTACGCTGAACCGGAAATTGCGATCAAAGGTGTCGATCAGACATTTATTTCCCGTCAGTGTTTCAAAAGTAATGGGATTGATAAAATTAGTGGCATTTTTCGTCATAAGTACATGGACCTTTGCCCCCGCCTTTACCAGGGAGCTTGCCAGATAGGCTATCTTATATGCGGCAATGCTGCCGGTCACTCCAAGGAGTATTGTTTTTCCTTTTAACATAACATAAGGTTCCTCCGGTTGTGTTTCTTATTTTTGTGTGATACAATCATAACACACATTTCATGTATTTGAAAGGAGTTCCCCCTCATGATTTTAGCCATTGATATGGGCAATACCAACATCGTACTGGGCGGTATTGACGAAAAGCAGACTTATTTCATCGAACGCGTGACCACAGATCAGGGACGCACAGACACAGAATATGCCATTCACTTTAAAAACATCCTGGAAATGCACCACATCCAGTTATCTGACATTGAAGGTGCCATTCTTTCTTCCGTTGTTCCGCCTTTAAATACAACTGTTTTAAATGCCGTAGAAAAGGCAGTAGGCATCCGCCCTCTGTTAGTTGGCTCCGGCATGAAGACCGGCATGAACATCCTTATGGACAACCCTAAAAGCGTAGGAAGCGACATGATCGTAGACGTAGTGGCTGCGATCCATGAGCATCCTCTTCCACTGGTCGTCATTGATATGGGAACTGCTACTACCTTAAGTGTTGCTGATAAAAAGGGCAATTACATAGGCGGCGTTATCTTACCAGGACTTCGGGTTTCCTTAAACTCATTAAGCGGCAAAACAGCCCAGCTCCCTTACATCAGCCTGGAAGTGCCAAATAAAGTCATTGGCAAAAACACCATTGACTGTATGAGAGCCGGCATCATTTTCAGCAATGTAGATATGATCGACGGTATCTTAGACCGTATGGAAAAAGAACTGGGTGAAACACCTGCTGTGATCGCAAC
>CAVDQU010000129.1:0-7924 GCA_963611035.1 Agathobaculum sp. | reverse complement strand
CAGCGAGAGACAATTGAAAAGATTTCTCACATTTCTTTCCATGTTCAATAAGCAGATCGATCATGCGCTGCATATATCCGGTCACCGGCATCTCTTTACGGTATGCAAGAACAAAATCCGTAAAGCTTTCTACATTTCTTATAAAATAATACCGCACCGTTTCTATTCTCTTCATATACAGCACATAGCTTTCCCTGTTAAATCCGATCCCCAGCCCTTCGCCTACCATCTGCATAGCTGTCTCAATATTCTGGATCTCACGGATCTTCCCCGGTCGGACTCCGTTTTCATTCAAGATCCGGTCCGCATCCTGACGTATACTCTGCTTCTGCTTTGCAAGTATAAGTTTTTCCCCGTTCAGCCAGGAAAGCTCCAGACTTGGGAAAGCTTTCCCCTCTTCCCGGACTGCCTTCCGGTTGATGGGATGTTCTTCGGGAACCGCGATCAAAAGATGTTCTCTAAACAGTACAAAGCTTTCCATATATGGCGGCAGATCCATGCGGCTGCACAAAAGCAGATCCAGCTTGAAATTTTGGATACTCTCCTTTAATTCACTCATCACGCCTTCCTTAAGGATCACTTCCACTCCCGGAAATTCCTTTTCATATGCGGCAATAATGGGCGGCAGAAAACCGTTAGCCCGGCGCAGCTGGACACCGATCCGTATGCGCCCGCTGTAATTTCCGGTAATATCCTTTAATTTTTCTTCCAGTTCATGGTTTAACTGCAAAATAAGCTTTGCCTTTTCCACATACTGTTCACCTGCATAGGTAAGTATAAACTGCTTTCCTACCCGTTCAAACAGCCTTATTCCCAGAGATTTTTCCAGATTATTAATATAAATGCTAAGGGCCGGTTGAGAAATAAAAAGTGCCTTCGCTGCTGCTGTGATCGTTCCATATTCCGCCAGTGCACAGACGTATTCCTGTTCTTTCATATTCATCCTTATACCTCCCGCCTGTAAAATGTCACGATTATATTAGCACATAGTTTCAAGTAGGGAAAGCAAGGAAATTTACTGACACAATTCTTTTAAATGCTCCGTAAGCTTCGTATTCTCCCGGTAATCCACCGGGCAGTCGATGATGACCGGCACTTTCTGTTCAAATGCTTTTTCCAGAGTGGGGATCAGCTCCTCTGCACTGTTGATCCGGTATCCAATTGCATGCATGCTTTCTGCAAATTTCACAAAATCCGGATTTGTAAAATCTACATAGAAGTTCTCTCCATACCGGTCTTCTTCTTTCCACTTGATCAGTCCATAACTGCAGTCATTAAAGATCAGCGTTACAAATGGAGTTCCTGTACGCAGGGCTGTCTCAAATTCCTGGCAGTTCATCATAAAACCGCCGTCACCGGTGATCGCCAGTACCTTTTTATCCGGATTGATCAATTTTGCTGCCAGAGCGCCTGGAACTGCAATTCCCATAGTGGCAAAGCCATTGGAAATAATGCAGGTATTTGGCTCATAGCAGTTATAATGCCTTGCGATCCACATTTTATGGGCGCCTACATCAGAGATCACTATGTCTTCTTTCCCCATTACTTTTCGCACATCGTTTAAGATCTTCTGAGGCTTCATGGGAAATGCCTCATCCTTTGCGTAGGCTTCATGCTCTTTTCGCATTTCATCTCTCAGTTTAAATGCCCACTCCGGCTCCTCACTTCGATGGCAGCGCATGGCAATATGGTTTAAAGAATAAGACAGATCTCCGATGACCTCTACATCCGGCTGATACAGCTTATTGATGTGGCATGGTCTGGCATCAATATGAAGAATGGTGTGATTTCCCTTGCTGTTCCATTTATTCGGAGCATACTCAACGATATCATAGCCCACTGCGATCACCAGATCTGCCTCTTCGATGGCGATATTCTGATAATCCTTCTGTGGGATACCGATCGTCCATAAGGAATACTGATTGTCACAGGGAATAACCCCCTTTGCCATCATAGTGTTGATCACCGGGATATGCAGCTTTTGTGCAAATTCTGTTAATGCCTTGGACGCTTTATTTCGGACGGCAGAATGTCCTGCAAGGATCACCGGCCGTTTTGCCTGGAAAAGCAGTCCTGCTGCCTCTTCCAGACTTTCTACACTTGCCATTTCCAAATTTGGCTTGTGATGCTTTAAAGGCTGGCGTCCTACTTCACTTTCTACAGGCATAGCCGCAATATTGCAGGGCAGGTCAATGTGGCAGGCGCCTGGTTTCTCGCTTTCTGCGTATTTAAAGGCAATGCGGACTACTTCATTTACGGTATCCGGATTTACCACCTGCTTGCTGCGCTTTGTGATCGGTGTAAACATGGTTACAAGATCCAGATACTGGTGGGATGTGAGATGCATACGTTCTGTTCCAACCTGACCGGTAATGGCGATCAGGGGCGCGCCGTCTGTATTGGCATCTGCCACACCTGTTACCAGATTGGTAGCGCCGGGGCCTAAGGTTGCCAGACACACGCCTGCTTTTCCTTTTAACTTACCATAAACATCAGCCATAAAAGCAGCGCCCTGTTCATGGCGGACTGTAATAAATTTGATCTTAGAGTCCTTTAATGCCCGCATTACCTCCAGGTTTTCTTCTCCCGGAATACCGAAAACATATTCTACTCCTTCATTTTCCAGGCATCTTACCAAAACCTGGGCTGCATTCATTGTTTCATTTTCCTGTTTTGTATTGCTCATTATTTCTTTCCTCCTGAATTTGCAAATCCTGTCCCGCGACAGGTACTTTTTTGTTTCATAGGACGCAATTTTCTATGAAACAAAAAAGCCCTTGAAGAATCGTCCCTTCAAAGGCTTCTTTGCCATCTCATATTTTTCTGATTTCTTTTTCTGAAACGGATTATAGCATTTCAAAATTTCTTTTTCCAACACAAAAAGCATTGTTGCCTCTACAAGCTTTTACGGATAGTTTATTATGCACAGTTATATTATTTTTCCCTTAATATACATGCTGCAGCACTTTACCCATTTTCCCTGAAATGTTATGATACAGTTACATTATTTTCATAAATGAAAGGATGATCTTTATGGCACAGACAATCTATCTTGCTGATGATGAAAAAAATATAAGAAACCTTATTTCTGCATTTCTGACCCAGGAAGGCTTTCTGGTCCAGACCTTTTCTGACGGTGACAGCCTGCTTTCCGCCTGCGAAGCAGCTTTGCCTGACCTGGTGATACTGGATATCATGATGCCGGGAACAGACGGTCTCACAATCTGCTCAAGACTCCGTCAGAATAACAGCCAGCTTCCCATTATCATTGTTTCCGCCAAAGACAGTCCCTATGACCGCGTTACGGGCCTGACTCTTGGAAGTGATGACTATATGGTAAAACCATTCCTTCCCCTGGAGCTGGTAGCCCGGATAAAGGCACTTTTAAGACGAAGTGTAACAAAAAGCCAGGAAAACAGCGAAACGGGCGCAGAACAGGAGCTTTCCTTTGGTTCCTTAGTTTTATCCCCTGCCTTTCGCTGTGCGTCTATTTCCAATACCCCCCTTTCTCTCACGCCTGCTGAATTTGATTTTTTATGCTATATGGTACAGCATAAAGACCGGGCTGTAGGCCGGGAGGAGCTGTTAAAAACCTTATGGAAGGTAAACTGGGAAGCAGATACCAGGGCAACCGATGATCTGGTAAAACGGCTGAGACGAAAACTGCGCAGTCTCAACAGCCCCATTCAGATAGAAACCGTCTGGGGCTTTGGATTTAAGCTTGTAGATGAAACTGCAAATGGATTTGCAGCCGAGGAGAACTGATCTATGAAAAAACATTCTATACGTAAAAGCATCCTTTTTCCTGTATTTCTCAGCCTTTTTCTCCTTCCTGTTCTGTCCTGTATGATCTTCAGGCAGACAGCCTGGCAGTATACCTATAAAGAAGCCACTGAAAACCTTGCACAGCTTCAGGAAGATACCCTTCCTCTGATCCAGGAAACCTTTGACCAGAAAAACCACGTTTCCATGGATGAAACCCGGCCATTTTTCCGCAAGACCTCAACCATTTTAAAAAAAGCCGGGTTTAATGCCCAGATTCTTATGTATACAGCCGATATGCGACTGATCTATCCCTACAGCGAGGAAGAGAAAGCAGCCGCTGCCACTGTGGCATCTGCCTGCATCCCTTACTTTTCCCAGCTGGATGATAACAGTCAGTCCCTTCGTTCTTTGCAGATCGACCTGAAAGACGACGGCTCTTATCTTATGGATATTTACCATATCCCCGGCAATTTCCCCCAGATCCGCTATCTGGTCATTTATGCGCCTACCAGTCAAATGGATCAGTGGATTCTGCATACCTCAAAGATCGTACTGGCTGTTTCTTTTTTCCTTACTGCTTTTATCTGCGGCATTCTTTATTTTATGATCTGGCATATAACAGATGCATTAAAGAAGCTTTCCTCTGAAACAAAACGGATCGGGAAAGGCGACTTTGCGCCAATTTCCAGATTTTTCCATTTTACAGAATTAGAAGATCTTCGTTCTGCTATTGACCAGATGTCCGGACAGTTAAAAAGCTCAGAAGAAATGCAGCAGAACTTTTTCCAGAATGTCTCCCATGATCTTCGCACTCCTCTTATGTCCATCAGCGGATACGCCCAGGGAATTGAGACGGGGATCTTTGCAGATCCTGTTCCAGCCGCAAAGACCATTCTGGAAGAAAGCACCCGATTAACAGAGCTGGTAAACAGCCTTTTAACCCTTTCACGGTTGGAAAATACATTTGCCGGCCATAAATTGGAAAAGATTTCCATTTACGACGCCGCTGCTGACTGTCTGGACCGGATCGGCATGCTGGCTCAGGAACAACAGATCCGCCTTATTGTAGATGAACCAGCACAGGAACTGACTGTTCTGGCAAATGGGGAACTTCTGTCAAAGATCCTGGACAATCTTCTTTCAAACGCCTTGCGTTATGCAAAAACATGTATCCATATTGGATTTTCAACAGACAAAGACCTTCTTTCCCTGACAGTTAAAGATGACGGCCCTGGTATTTCCCAGGAAGATCTTCCCTATATTTTTGACCGCTGTTATAAAGGAAAAGGCGGCAATTTCGGCATTGGTCTGACCATTGCCAAAACTGCCGCCCATTCCATGAACGGTACTCTTACTGCAAAAAATGCTCCTGAGGGCGGTGCAATTTTTACACTGACCTTAAAAGCAGTTATTCTTTAACCTCCATAACAAAATCCCCTGGATTTTTATCATTCCAGGGGATTTTTGGCATTTTATTACTTATTATTCTTCCTTCTCTTCCGGAATTACTTCAATTCCCAGATCCTCTAACTGCTTAGGATCTACCTGAGCAGGTGCCTTTGTCATCAGACAGGAGGCATCTTTTACCTTCGGGAATGCAATTACATCACGGATGCTGTCTGCGCCTACCATTAACATGATCATACGGTCGAAACCATATGCCAGACCTGCGTGAGGCGGTACCCCGTACTTAAATGCCTTTAACAGGAAGCCAAACTGGTCGTTTGCTCTTTCTGGTGTGAAGCCAAGTACTTCAAACATCTTGGACTGGATATCTGCCTGGTGGATACGCACAGAACCGCCGCCCATTTCTACGCCGTTTAATACGATATCGTATGCTTTTGCACGTACTCTGCCTGGATCGGAGTCAATGTACTGAAGGTCTTCGTCCATAGGCATGGTAAATGGATGATGCATTGCTACGAAACGTCCCTCTTCTTCGGAGTACTCTAATAATGGGAACTCTGTTACCCAAAGGAACTTAAAGTCATCTTTCTTTAACAGGTCTAACTGTCTAGCCAGTTCCAGACGCAGGTTGCCAAGTACGTCAAATACCACTTTGTCCTTATCTGCTGCAAACAGTAATAAGTCGCCTGGCTTACCGTCCATAGCTGCAACCAGTGCTGCCATTTCCTCATCCTTCATGAATTTAGCGAAGGAAGACTTGTAGGTGCCATCTTCATTAATAGCAATGTAAGCAAGGCCCTTTGCACCAAAACCTTTTGCGTACTCTACTAAAGCGTCGATCTTCTTTCTTGGCATATGTCCCTGTCCGTTTGCATTGATACCGCGGACAGAACCGCCATTCTCTAAAGCGCTCTTAAATACAACGAATTCGCAGTCTTTAACAACTTCAGAAACATTCTTTAATTCCATTCCGAAACGAAGGTCCGGCTTGTCAGAACCAAAACGGTCCATAGCTTCTCGCCAGGTCATACGCTGGATCGGCAGCTGCAGATCATAGTTGCAGACTTCCTTGAACAGTTTCTTTAACAGACGCTCATTTACGTCTAAAACGTCATCTACGTCTACGAAAGAAAGCTCCATATCGATCTGGGTAAACTCAGGCTGACGGTCTGCACGAAGGTCCTCATCACGATAGCAGCGTGCTAACTGGAAGTAACGGTCATAACCGGAAACCATCAGTAACTGCTTAAACAGCTGTGGAGACTGTGGCAGCGCGTAGAAGGAACCTGGATGTACACGGCTTGGTACCAGGTAATCTCTTGCGCCTTCTGGTGTACTCTTGATCAGAGTTGGAGTTTCAATCTCTAAAAATCCTTCTTCTGCTAAGAATGCACGGGTTAAAGTTGCAACGCGGCTGCGCAGCATCAGGTTTCTCTGGATGTCAGGACGGCGAAGATCCAGGAAACGGTATTCCAGACGCAGATCTTCTTTTGTCTTGCTCTTTTCTTCGATTGGGAAAGGAGGAGTCTCAGACTCAGCCAGGATACGTAAGGACTCTGCTCTTACTTCGATAGCACCTGTAGCCAGGTTTTCATTAACAGCGCCGGAACGTGCTTCTACACGGCCTTCTACTGCAATCACGAACTCACTTCTTAATTTCTCAGCTTTCTCAAAGTTTTCGGTTCCGCAGTCATTTTCCTCAAAAATGATCTGAAGGATACCGGAACGGTCTCTTAAGTCAACGAAAATGATTCCGCCCTTGTTTCTGCTCTTCTGGACCCAGCCCATAACGGTTACTTTCTCGCCGATCTGAGCAGAAGTTACTTCTGTACATCTATGGGACCGTTTCAGTCCTACCATTGATTCTGCCATGATTTTTCTCCTTCTATAACTATTACTTCATAAACCCTTTTATTTAATAAGTATGATTAATGTTTCAGGCTTTCTTTATAAAATTCCTTAAACTCCTGATAACCTTCTTTTCCAAGCTGCTCCTTCTGGAACTTCTTGTTCTTGTTCATCTGGGCTACCAGAACCTGAACACCATTCTTTCTCTCTTCCATTGCTTCACGGATAACAGCAGCTAAAGAAGCAGAGTCAATTCCCTTTTCAAAAAGGAATGCCTTCTTCTGTCCAGCTCCCGGAACTGTAAAGCCATTGTCCAGAAGAATGGTAACAATACGCTCAAAACCAATGGAGAAGCCGCATGCAGGTGTCTCCATACCGGTAAACTTGCCGATCATCTTGTCATATCTTCCGCCGCCTGCTACAGAACCGCCGAAGCCTTCCATGGAAACCTCGAAAATAGTTCCTGTATAATAGGACATGCCGCGTACCAGAGTCGGGTCAAATTCCAGACCAAAATCAGCCTCTGCTACGTCTTTTACAGTCTCCATAATGTGTACCAGTCCCTGGCATACAGCCGGATCCATAACATCCTTTAAGGTCTCACCTAACTTCTTAACGCCCTCAGCATCTCTGGTAACCGTGCGAAGGATCTCCATATAACGGCTTACGCTTTCAGGCGCGTTTCCATTTTCCAGAAGTTCTTTCTCAACGCCCTCAAAACCGATCTTGTCCATCTTATCCAGAGTGATCAGAACGCTGTCCATAACCTCTTCTGCAAAACCACAGTAACGTGCCATGCCAAAAAGGATGCCTCTGTCATTAATTCTTACAGTAAATGCATTATCCGGGCAGATCTTGCTTAATGCAGTGGTGGTTGCCAGGATCAGCTCGATCTCTGCCAGAC
>CAVDQU010000128.1:739-7964 GCA_963611035.1 Agathobaculum sp. | reverse complement strand
TTACCATTGTTATGCCGCCGCCAAATATTACCGGTCAGCTGCACATGGGACATGCACTGGATAACACCATGCAGGATATCCTGATCCGTTATAAGAGAATGCAGGGATACGAAGCATTATGGCAGCCAGGTACTGACCATGCAGCGATCGCTACAGAGGTTAAGGTCATCAACAAGCTGAAGGAAGAAGGCATCAGCAAGGCAGATCTGGGAAGAGAAGGCTTCTTAAAGGAATGCTGGAAGTGGAGAGAAGAATATGGTACCCGTATTGTAAAACAGCTTCACAAATTAGGATCTTCCGCTGACTGGGACAGAGAGCGTTTCACTATGGACGAAGGCTGTTCTGACGCTGTTCTGGAAGTATTTATCAAATTATATGAAAAAGGATACATTTATAAAGGTTCCCGTATTGTAAACTGGTGCCCTGTATGCAAAACTTCTATTTCTGACGCAGAAGTAGAGCATGTAGAGCAGGACGGTTTCTTCTGGCACATTAACTACCCGGTAGTAGGAGAGCCAGGACGTTTTGTAGAGATCGCAACTACCAGACCGGAGACTCTGTTAGGCGATACCGCAGTTGCTGTAAACCCAGATGATGACCGCTACAAAGACATCGTGGGAAAGATGCTGGAGCTGCCATTGACCGACCGTCAGATCCCTGTTATTGCTGACGAATATGTAGACAAAGAGTTTGGTACTGGCTGCGTTAAGATCACACCAGCTCATGACCCCAACGACTTTGAGGTTGGAAAGCGCCACAACTTAGAGGAGATCGTTATCTTAAATGATGACGCTACTATTAATGTACCTGGACCATACTTTGGCATGGACCGTTATGAGGCAAGAAAAGCCATGGTAGCAGACCTGGATAAAATGGGCCTGTTAGTAAAGGTCGTTCCTCATTCCCACAATGTAGGTACCCATGACCGCTGCAAGACCACAGTAGAGCCTATGGTAAAACAGCAGTGGTTCGTAAAGATGGATGAAATGGCCAAACCTGCCATTGAAGCATTAAAGAGCGGCCAGTTAAAATTTGTTCCAGAGAGCTTTGGAAAGACTTACCTTCACTGGTTAGAGAACATCCGCGACTGGTGTATCTCCAGACAGTTATGGTGGGGCCACAGGATCCCTGCTTATTACTGCCAGGACTGCGGCGATGTAGTGGTTGCAAAAGAAGCTCCAACTGTATGCCCGAAGTGCGGCAAGACTCATTTCAAGCAGGATGAGGATACCCTGGATACCTGGTTCTCCTCTGCATTATGGCCATTTTCTACTCTTGGCTGGCCAAACAAGACAGAAGATCTGGATTACTTCTATCCAACAGATGTGCTGGTAACTGGATACGATATTATCTTCTTCTGGGTTATCCGTATGGTATTCTCCGGCATTGAACAGACCGGTAAGTGCCCATTTAATACAGTCCTGATCCATGGTCTGGTAAGAGACTCCCAGGGACGCAAGATGAGTAAATCCCTTGGAAATGGTATTGATCCTCTGGAAGTTATTGACAAGTACGGCGCAGACGCACTGCGTATGACCCTGATCACAGGAAATGCACCTGGAAACGATATGCGTTTCTACTGGGAGCGTGTAGAAAATAGCCGCAACTTTGCAAATAAGGTATGGAACGCTTCCCGTTTCATTATGATGAATATTGAAAAGGCAGCAGATGTTTCTAACGTAACAGAAAAAGACCTGACACTGGCTGATAAGTGGATCCTTTCCAAGGTAAATGTCCTGACAAAGGATGTAACTGAAAATCTGGACAAGTATGAGTTAGGCATCGCTCTTCAGAAGGTATATGACTTTATCTGGGAAGAGTTCTGCGACTGGTACATTGAAATGGTGAAACCAAGACTGTACAATGAGGCAGATGAGACCAAGGCTGCAGCTATCTGGACTTTAAAGAACGTACTGATCCAGGCATTAAAGCTGCTGCACCCATTTATGCCATTTATTACAGAGGAGATCTTCTGCAACTTACAGGATGAGGAAGAGACTATTATGCTTTCCAATTGGCCTGTATATAAGGAAGAGTGGGCATTTGAGGCAGAGCATGAGGCTACTGAGACCATTAAAGAGGCAGTAAGAGCCATCCGAAATGTGCGTACTTCCATGAACGTTCCGCCAAGCAAGAAGGCAACTGTTTATGTCGTATCTGAGGATGATGCTGTATTAAAGATCTTTGAGAATAGCCGCAGCTTCTTTGCATCCTTAGGTTATGCAGGTGAAGTTATCCTTCAGAAGGATAAGAGTGGTATCGGTGAAGATGCAGTTTCTGCTGTGATCCACAAGGCAGTTATCTACATGCCATTTGCAGAGTTAGTAGATATTGAAAAAGAAGTTCAGCGCTTAAAGACAGAAGAAAAACGTCTGGATGGCGAATTAAAGCGTTCTCACGCTATGCTTGGAAATGAGAAGTTTGTAAGCAAGGCTCCTCAGGCCAAGATCGATGAAGAGAAGGCAAAACTGGAGAAATACACCCAGATGATGGCTCAGGTAAAAGAGCGCCTGGCACAGCTTGAAAAGTAAGTTTTAGCAGATAAAAAACGGCCCGGAAGGCAGTCTATATGCCTTTCGGACCGTTTTGCCAAGTAGATGCACTCCTTGAATTTCCGGGAGTATATCAGGAGGAATGGAGTATGGGAGCACAAGGGAAAGGAAGTCTTAATACATTTGGCGGTTTTGCTCTTTCTTTTGAAGACTTGTGTCTTCGGGATGATGAGAACCGTTCTAAAAAGGTCTGGGGTCTTTTAAGTTATCTTATTTTAAACAGAGGACGGGATCTGGGTGTGGCAGAGCTTTATCAGATGCTGTGGCAGGATAAAGACGAGGAAAATCCCTATGGCGCTTTAAAGACACTGATCTTCCGCACCCGCCGTCTGTTAGAAGAAGCTGGTTTTCCGGCAGCATCCATGGTCCTCAGCAGTAAAGGTATTTACCGATGGAACCCGGAGTGGACCATGAAGGTGGATGCAGAGGAATTTGAGCGCTTAAGTGAGCTGTGCCTGAGAGAAGACTTTGACATGGAAGGAAGAGAACAGTGGAAAGAAGCACTTTCTCTTTATAAAGGAGAATTTCTTCCAGGAGTCGGGGAGTTTGCCTGGGTGATGGAGAAAGGGGAACGCTACCGTAGCCTTTATAAAAAGCTGGTTCGGAAAGCATGCCTGTGGCTTCTTGAAACAAGACAGTACAAAGAGGCAGAGGAGATAGCAGATACTGGTTTACGTCTTTATGAATACCAGGAAGAATTTGAAGGCTGCAAGATCCTGGCTCTTTATTACATGGGACAGGTGGAAGAGGCACTAAACCGTTATCTTATGGTAATGGAAAAGTTTTATAAAGAACGCCAGATCACTCCATCTGATAAGTTTAAAGAACTTTACCACCTGGTAAGTGCCAGCCATTTGGAAGAGCCGAAACCATTTGATGATATTACGGCAGAATTATCGGAGCCGGAAAATGCGAAAGATAAGGCCGAAGAAAATCATTATGGGGCCTATGAATGTGAGTATTCTGTTTTTAAACGCCTGTTCTGGTTAGAGCGCAGGGCAGTGTCCAGGAGCGGAGAGTCGGTTTATCTGTGTCTTTTGAGTATAGAGCGCCCCAAAGGCGGAAAAATGAAGCCGGATGTATTAAGCAGAGCAGCAGAACGGCTGAAAATGGTGATCCAGAGCTCTCTGCGGGCCAGCGACATGTTCTCCCGCTACAGTGTAAGCCAGTATGTGGTGCTGATCCCGGCGGCTACTTATGAAAACTGCGAAGCAGTCATGGCGCGGATCACCCAGGCTTTTAATAAAGGCTATGTGCGAAGAGATGTGGCAGCAGTAAGCCAGGTGACAGCGGTCCTTCCCGCAGACCAGGATTTTGGAAATTAAATCATTACATATATAACATATAAGAAATTTCACATAGGAAAACTACATAGGAAAAGAAAAATGAAACTGAAAAATGCACTTATATTACTTTTAACAGCTACCATCTGGGGTGTTGCCTTTGTTGCCCAGAGCGTAGGAATGGATTATGTACGTCCTTTTACTTTTAACGGTGTGCGAAGCATTATCGGCGGCCTTGTGCTGATCCCTGTGATCCTGGTATTAGACCACAAAAAGAATGCAGAAGGAAAAGACTATAAAGCGCCGGGAGACCGGAAAACACTTATTTTAGGCGGCGTCTGCTGTGGTGTCGCTCTTTGTATCGCAACGAATTTCCAGCAGTTTGGCGTTATGTATACAAGCGTAGGCAAGGTTGGCTTTATCACTGCCTGCTATATTATCA
Organism: Agathobaculum sp.; assembly: GCA_963611035.1. Taxonomy (GTDB): domain Bacteria; phylum Bacillota; class Clostridia; order Lachnospirales; family Lachnospiraceae; genus Enterocloster. The sequence continues at coordinate 3,687 of CAVDQU010000128.1, read as the reverse complement.
TCGTGCCTATTTTAAGTCTGTTCCTTGGGAAAAAATGCAGTCCGGCTATTGCAGGAGCCGTTGTTCTTGCTGTTGCTGGTCTGTATCTTCTTTGTATGTCAGGCAGTGATCATGGAATCCAGAAGGGGGATTTCCTTATTATGATCTGCTCCTTCATTTTCTCCATCCACATTATGATCATCGACTATTTCTCACCGGCAGTAGACGGAGTGAAAATGTCCTGTATCCAGTTCCTGGTAAGCGGTACTATTTCACTGATCTGCATGAGCATCTTTGAGGAGCCTCACATTGCCCAGATCCTTGCGGCATGGAAGCCGATCCTGTATGCAGGCGTTATGTCCTGTGGTATGGGATATACCTTGCAGATCGTAGGCCAGAAAGGAGTCAATCCGGCCAGCGCTTCCCTGATCTTAAGCCTGGAGTCCAGTATTTCCGTACTTGCAGGCTGGCTGATCTTAGGCCAGAAGCTGACAGGAAGAGAGATCCTTGGCTGCGTTCTCATGTTCTCCGCCATTGTACTGGCACAGGTGCCGGATGTTATTTTAAGTCGAAAAAACGGGGAAAGATAGAGTTGCAGACCTTTTAAAATTTGTATAGTATGATAGTAGGGTGCTATGTGCCAGTGGCACATGTTCAGCACCGACCGAAGCGGAGTGGAGATTAAAGGTCAGAAATCCGACGAGGGCTTGCTTACAGGAGGAATTGGAAAAATATGGAAGAAATGGGTGCAGAAGAATATCTTGACCGGCTTCCCATGTGGGCCAATAAGAAAAATTCTTTAAAGGATATCCGTGTATTTTTAGACCGTATGGGCGGACCGGACAGAAAGATCCCGGCAGTCCATGTGGCCGGGACCAATGGAAAAGGTTCTGTGTGTGCCTTTATGACTTCTGTATTAACAAAGGCCGGTTTTTGCACAGGAACTTTTATTTCTCCACATTTGGTTGAGATACGGGAACGTTTTCTCATAAATGGGGAGCTGGTGGAAAAAGAGGTCTTTGAAGAGGCTTTCAGGGAAGTGAAAAAAGAGGCAGGGGCCATGATGAAAGAAGGCTTTTGCCACCCAACTTTTTTTGAGTTCCTTTTTTATATGGCAATGGTGATCTTTGCAAAGGAAAAAGTAGACGTAATGGTCATAGAGACTGGTCTTGGAGGCCGCCTGGATGCCACTAATGTGCTGGAAAAACCGGCTGTGTGTGTGATCACCTCCATCAGCAGGGACCATATGCAGTATCTGGGGACGACCATTCCTGAAATTGCCGGAGAAAAGGCCGGTATCATAAAAGCAGGTGTGCCTGTGGTGTTTGATGATTCAGATGCCCAGGCAGGAGCTGTGATGCGGGTAAAGGCAAAAGAGATGGATGCACAGAGTTTTCCTGTGTCTGATTTTCTTTATGAGGTAAAAGAAGGGATAGATGGGGATAATGGCTGTCTTTCTCTTAAAGAGAAGAAAGGCGTTGGACAGGCTTCTGAATGTTTCGGGCTTACGCTTACAGTTCCTTTTGAAGCACCTTACCAGGCCCAGAACGCATTTCTTGCAGTGACCGCTCTCAGGGTCTTACGGACATCCGGGGGCATTTTTGAAAAGCTCACAGACCAGGTGATCTGTGACGGGATCAAAGAAGCCCGGTGGCCTGGAAGAATGGAACGGGTTTCAGAAAACATTTATCTGGACGGAGCCCATAATCCAGGGGGGATTGCAGCTTTTATCCAGGCAGCAGGAAAGATACAGAAACGAACAGGTAAAAATGCATGTCTTCTTTTTGCGGCTGTAGCAGATAAAGAGTACGAGACCATGGCAAAAGAACTTTGTGAAGGTCTTGACTGGCATGGTATTGGCGTGGTACATATGAACAGTGACAGGGGACTATCTGCCGGAAAGCTTTCAGAGGTTTTCGGAAAATATGCTTCCTGTGATGTAGTTTCTTTTGAGGATACGAAAACAGCCATCCGGCAGATGAAGCAGAAAGCAGGAAAAGACCTTTTATTCTGCGCCGGTTCCCTGTACCTGATCGGAGAGTTAAAGGTACATCTGGTGGAAGAAAGGAGCAAGACACATTGATCGATTTTGAAGAAGAAATAGAGCGTTTTAAGCCAAGTCTGGACGTAGAAGCAGTGGAAGATGCCATTGTTAAAAGCGACCTGACAGACATGACGGACATTATGATGGAACTGATCAAGGAAAGAGACGGAAGTAAAAGATGATGGATATTGCAGCAAAAAACAGACAGGTAGCCAACAGCTATTATAATCTGGGTCTGGAAAAGGCGAAAATACGGGATCTTTCCGGTGCAGCCCAGTGCCTGAAAAAAAGCCTGCATTTTTCCAAGTACCAGACAGATGCCAGAAACCTTTTAGGTCTGATCTATTATGAAAACGGGGAAGTGGCAGATGCACTGGTGCAGTGGGTCATCAGTTTAAACTTACAGCCGGAAAATAACCTGGCAGACCACTATTTAGATGAGATCCAGAGAAAACCGGGGCAGTTAGAGTCAGAGAGCCAGAATGTGAAAACATTTAACCAGGCTTTGTGGCATGCACAGAATGGCAGTGATGACCTGGCCATTTTGCAGCTGGCCCGTGTGGTGGCTGCAAAGCCTCATTTTGTAAAAGCACATCTACTTCTGGCCCTTTTATATATGCGCCGGGAAGATTATAACAAGGCGGGTCGGTCTCTTTATAAGATCTTACAGATCGACAAGAGCAATCCAAAAGCTTTGTATTACATGTCTTTGGTGAAGCAGAATACAGGCCGGGCAGATGCGGAAAAGCGGAAGATGATCAAGGCATTTTCCCACAGGCAGATGCAGGATGATGATGTGATCATCCCTAATACCTACAAGGAAAATACAGGTCTTTCTACGGTGCTCCATATTATCATTGGTCTTGTTTTGGGACTGTTTGCTTTCTATGTGCTGGTTCTCCCGGCAAGAGAGAGCAGCTTGAAC
>CAVDQU010000128.1:0-729 GCA_963611035.1 Agathobaculum sp. | reverse complement strand
ACAAGGGATGATGAGCTGATCGGCTATATGCAGCAGTTAAATAACGCCAACCAGCAGAATGATACGTTGCAGCAGAAAAATGATGAATTGACAGCCCAGAAGGAAGAGGTTCAGAAGAAGCTGGACGAGCTGACCACAGGAAATACCAGTGTGTTAGCCCAGTACCAGAGCTTGATCTGGGTGCTCCAGTATTACCGTACCGGTGATCTGGTGACAGCAGCAAAGACTTTTGCAGATGCCAGTTTTGATATGATCGAAGATGAAAACATCCAGGCGATCATAAGCAGCATTCGTCAGGATATGGCTGGTAATATCTACCAGAGCCTGATCCAGCAGGGACTGCAGTTGTGGAACAGCGGTGACAAGACCCAGGCCATGGATTATTTCCAGGCCAGCTTAAAGATCCAGCCGGACAATCCGGAAGCTATGTTCTATGTAGGTCGTCTGTATCAGGAAGCAGGAGATACAGAAAATGCCAACGCCATGTTCGACAAGGTTGTCGGGGAACATGGGGACTCTGAGTATGCACAGAGGGCGGCTGCGGCAAGAGGATATTAAAGATGTAGAGTTTTCGCTCTCCCAGTTAAGAGAACTGGAAGCTGATAATTGAATATTGGATATGTACAGCAGAGAAAAGAACAATAACCTTTTCTCTGCTTTTTTATTTTAGTTTTATGTTCTCTCGGAATCTTTCTGTGCCTGATTTTGTGAGAAGATTTTTTGTCAGTT
>CAVDQU010000127.1:7302-7983 GCA_963611035.1 Agathobaculum sp. | reverse complement strand
CATCTCCTGATGAAGTTGATTCACGATCTGACAGATCTTCTCATAATCATCAAACAGGTAAATATTTTCTTCTTTCCCCATTTTACGAAGCTGAGACTCATATTTCAGATAAATTTCATCCCCATTATCTGCCATAATGTAAATCTTATAGTGTTTCTGACGTTTAAAGCTTTCAACGCTATGGAATAAAATACTTGCCTGCAGATCTGTATTTTCGCCGATACTCATTACATTTTGCCCATAGTTGCGGCGAAGAGCAATACAAAAGCAGCGATCCAGATTAGAAGGAACTCCCAGATGCAGACACGGACGACCTTCTATTTCTTTCTCCGCATCATACTTGTCGATCATATTCCAATCTGCCTTAACGCGGCGGCTTCCGTCTATCACGATCGGTTTTTCTCTCTTAGGGTACTCGTTATAGATCCTGCCGCACATATAATCACGCATTTCATCTGAAATATAAATGACTTTTTCCTTGTCTATGCGGGTAGCTCTTACCTTTTGACCATCCCGGTTCTTTTCCTCAACTGCACGCCTGATTGTAACCTCGCCTCTTGCCATCTGCTCGATCACAACATTTTTGGAATCTGCCATGGCCAGAGCCTCTTTGATCTCATGAACATCATCATTAGCCATAGCAAGTCGCACTGTTATCTGCATTCGTCCTGCTTCTGTCAA
>CAVDQU010000127.1:3042-7292 GCA_963611035.1 Agathobaculum sp. | reverse complement strand
GAAAATACACAGATCATACCGGCCGCACGGGCTTCTTTCAGGAATTCTTCCAGTTTTACCGCATATTCTGTTCCCTGTATCTGGTTTGTCATAACATGGAACTCATCGATTATAATAACAACCCGTGAAAGACTGTCTTTTCCAAAACGTTTTTTATAATCTACCAGATTTGCACAATCGCTTGCTTTAAACAGCTCCAGTCTGCGTTTTAATTCTGCACGCATATGATCAATAAATGCATAAGAAAATTCTGAACTGGTATCCAGACCTATAAACTTAATGTGCGGAGGTGTATTTTTTGTGTAAAGATAAAATTCAACCATCTTATAGTCCACAAGCCACAATTCCACATCCTCCGGCGTATAATTCATCATGATCGAATTGATCAGCATGTGCAAAAGCGTGGATTTACCGGATCCGGCTCTTCCTGAAAGCAGTGCATTGGCATAAATATCTACGGATCCCAGACGGATTTCTCCTATACGTCCGCGGGGCGTAACAGTAAGCGGTACTGTAATAAACTCGGTAGAATCCATCTGTCCCAAAGGACCGTCTTTATCAAAAACTGCTTCAAAATGGTTGTCTATATTCTTTCCTGCATTTAATAAGGATAACAGAGATTCCACGTATTGATCCATTCTTAAGTGCATACTATTGATAAAAAACGGACCGCGAATTACATCAAATACCAGTTCCCCTTCATTCTGTCCGCAACAGATGGTTCCGTATTCATGACGTTTGATGCCTGCATTTTTCATCAATTCCTCAAAATTGCTTTCATAAAACTTACTTACCGTCGATATAACGCAGAGGCCGCAGCGTTCACTGTTAATCAAAGCCTTCTGCAGTTTTTTCAGACCGTTATCTCCCAGTCCTTCCAGAAAGTCATTGATCAGTAGAAAAAGGATCGGGATCTTTTCTTCTGCATCTTTGTTGTACTCATAAATCGTTCCTTTTCCGCCGATCGTTCTGGACACCTCATCAATGTACTCTTCCAGCCAGCTTAATGTATCTGCGATCGCACTTTCCGTAGAGGAAACCGTCAGCATCTGATACCGGTTCCGGAAGAGATCTGTTTTTATCCCCTCCGCATAAGTATCTACGAACTCTTCTAGCTTTCTCAATTCTCTGAGACTGCTTCCTGAGCCTTTGTAATCCAGACAGGTAAACTGGTATCTGTATAAAGGATACTGGCGGATGACCTGGCATATGATCGACCGGATAAATGCCTGCGCCTGATCCTTCTGCTGTTCATTTTCATAGACGATCCCCAGCTTTACACTCTGTTCCAGATCAAATAAGCAGGGGCATTTTATCTGGTCATTTCCCCAGGCGTTTCCTATTTTTTCTTGGATCTGCTTTGCTGCTTCATCCCCTGTTTCCAGCTCTGCCGTTAAATCTCCCAGATAAAGAAAGGTCTGCTCTTCTTCCGACTGAACATAACTTTTCCAGTCCTGCTCCTGGGAATCCGAATACATTTTTTTGATCTTTTTATAAGAATCCGCATACTTTTCCAGATACTCAGACCATTTTTCGTTCTTTTCATCCAGCTGACCATTTACCTCAGCCAGCTTATCTCCATTGTGCTGTTTCAGAAAATCCAGTCGATCCATCAGATCATTATACTCATCCAGCTGTTTCTGTCTTAATCCCAAAAAACGCCGCAGTCTGGTTACAATACTTTCATCAAATACAGATGCTTTCAGCTGATCGATCTCAGCCTGAGAAACCGGATGCTTCCAGGGTTTGCGGATACGTTCCAACTTATGTCCGTACTTATCATAGATCACCTTCCAGATTTCCTGAATCTGACGTTCTTCTGCAGAAAGACCTTTTTTCTTCTGCTCCAGAGCTTCTATTTCTTCCAGATAGCTTTCCATCTGGTCGATCTGGGATAAACTATGTACTATTTTCATTTCCAATATCCTCCCTATTTCGAAAACATGGATTTAATGATCGCTATCACAACGATAATACCAATCACCCCAGGCAAAATATACATTACAATCTCTACAGCAGTTGTTACAACACGGACCAGCATGATCAGAACGGCAGTGATTCCCACTGCTCCCGTTACATAGGCAGCCGCAGCTCCCAATCCTATAAGTATTGCATTTTCTGCATTTGTCAGCCATTTACTATAGGCGACTCCCAGAATGATCAGACCTGCCACGATCTGAGTAATGCCTCCAACGGACAACTTAAGCATCCAGTCACTATGCAGTTTCAGTATGTACGGATACAGTAAAAAACGGACCATAAGAGATAAAATCACTACTTCTGCTCCAATGATAAATGCCGGTGGGACAGCAAAATTTTTTGAAGACTTTTTTTCATATGTATCCTGTGGTTCTTCCTGTGGGATTTCCGGTGTTGTTTCCAGACTGTAATCATAATAAAGAAAACCTGCAAAGCGGCTGTTTTTATAGAGAATATCCACCGGACTTTCCGGCATGGTGCCCAGACCTTCCAAAGACTGGCGGACCTCTTCTTCTCTGGCTCTGGTTCTGGCACCACGCTCGTAGATTCTGGCCACCAGCGTTTCTTCTCTTCCCGCCACATGATAATCTTTTCCGCTTCCCACACTGCGTACTTCTCTATCCAGATCATATTTTACTTTGTCTTTTCCATATACAACCATTTATCTTATCCTCAAAAGCTAATAATTCTCATACTGTACCCCGTATCCGGTACTTCTTCTCTCCATTTCGAACAATGTTGCCATGGATAAGAAGATACACATAAGAAGTCTCATAAGGGACGCCGGGAGTCCTAACGTATTCATTCCCAATTCTACACATAAGGACGCCAACAGGCTTCCCACCAGTGAAGAAATCAGTACCGGCTGTGTATCTAATACCGGTTCACTTATGTATGTTTTTATGCCGGCAAGAAGCAGGCCGATTATAATGATCGCCACAAAGCGAAGGAGCATAAACAGGAAATCCAATTTTACATAATCCCGATAGTCCAGAAGATTTCTGCTATGATGCAAAACTACTGCTTCACTGATCGCATCATTTAATTTATCTGCATTGTCCACATTAATATAGACACCGCCTGTTTTTCCTGAAATCTTGCTCATCAGGGAATTGTCTGTCTTTCCGAGCCCCACGGAACTGATGGAGATACCGGCTCTTGCATATTTCTTTAAAAGCCCGTTTAACTTTGCTTTTGTAAAGAAATTTACATCTGTAGCATAGCCATCTGAAAACAGGATCACTCTTCCGTTTTCTCCCGGATCCGTCACGCCGTTTTCAATATCTTCATAAAGTTTATCCAGCGTTGCCCTGATTCCTGTTCCGCCTTCCGGTGCATCCATTTGAAATTCTGTCCCCTGAGAAACCGGTCCCATAGGACGCACCAGTTTACTTTCATTGGAAAAGCTATACACTGCAAAGGGGAAATCCTGTTCTTTTCCGGAGATCACACTTTGTATCGCCTCATATCGCTGATTTTCAGGATCTGATCTTTCCATAGAGCCGGAGCTGTCCATAAGAAATATGTAGGAAGTAGGCTCTGTATTTTTGCTTTTTCCGTTTAATTCATATAAAAATTCTAAAAACATGGCAGCTGCAAAAATGGCCGCACATAAAATAACGCAACGCAAAACAATATCTCTGTAGCCTGTTGTGGCATGATACATGGCAGCTACAATAACTGCACTTCCGATCACTACAAACACAGCCAGTCCAAAAAAATAAATACCGATCAACGGGATCATAGGAATCCGATCCTGCAGTGAATTATAAATGATCTCACCTAATATAAAATATACAATGCCCATAAGGATTGTTCCTATAAGCATAGATTTTGATATACGCATTTTTTTCTTCCTTTTCTTGTTAGGATCGCAGATTTAATAAACTGCCATATACAGCAAAAGCAAACGCCCAATAAGTAAAATGACTTCTACAGCAATCACAATGATCCTGAATATAATACCTGCACCTGTCCAATCCAGAATCATACCTGTAATCAGCAATCCGCCTGTAAGGACCGCAAGAAGCGTCGCGATAACTGCCGGAAGAAGCATCTCTCCAAAAACTGCTTCTGTATCTCCCTCTCCTGCAAACAGGTTAATTCCAAACCCAATCAGACATAAGAGAATCCCGCCGCCGAAAGCTGCATAACCATAGAGTGGATCAAAAGAGCTTCCATAAAAATAGCCCACTGTGCTTAATGGAAGGATTGCTGCAAACAACATGCATTTCTGAATGTAATCACATAAACAAAATGATCTTTCATCA
>CAVDQU010000127.1:1326-3032 GCA_963611035.1 Agathobaculum sp. | reverse complement strand
CTTCGGAAAATAATATTCATATATGACTTCCCATTCATAAGCGTCCCTTTTCTTTTTAGAGGCAGACTCTTCTTTTAATGCCTGCATAAGATCGTCGCGAAACATTTCATCCGAAAGCAGCGCCGATCCTTCAAATCCTCCTGTCATATACGGATCAGCCAGAACAGCTTCCATCCGCACCTTTCTTAAATCGGCTGCCAGCCTTTTCAGGTTAAATCCTTTTTCCGGATCATAGTTCAGAAGAAGCCATACATCAAGAATCGGTATCTTTTTTTCTACTGCAGACATTTTTAATTGTTTCAGCAGTTCTTTTCTCTTCTCCTTATCTGCTAATACAGCATCTGACCAGAATACCTGACGGAAATTTTCAAGATCCGGCTTTGAGAACAATATCTGCTCTGCCGTCAAAAGTTCTGTTACGGCCTCGGGTATGATATGACCTTCACTTCCTATTCTCATCTGCTCATAAGAATCTTTTTCCCTGTAAGAGAACTGCTCCACCGAAAAGTCTTCCCAGTATTTTGACTGGATTTTCTTCCAGGTTTCCTCTGCTTTTTCATATCCCCCTGCATGCAATTGCTCAAGCAAGGCCTTATAATTGAGGCACAACTGACAGCGCTCGTTATTTTCTTTCAGCTGTCCCTCATCCTGACTAAATAATTTTTCTATAATAAGATTCAGCTTTTCTGCCTTCGCCGTCGGGAATCGACCATCATTTTTCTTAAAATACTCCTTTACCTTCTCTGCACTGTCTAAGGAACGCTCCAGATAGTAATTCAATTCATATTCCACGAGAAATTCCGGTCTGTGTTCTTCCAGATATCCTTCAATCTCCCGGTAGTCATCCTTACTACCCATCCAGATCTGATACAGCATTTCATAAGCTTTTCCATGTCCGCATAGGCAAAGTCGTTCGGCAAAATAACGGTTAAAGGCAGTCTTTAATTCTTTGTTCTTTGTTTCCACATACCGCTTTTGCAGTTTTCTGAATACCTCTGTCCCCGGAAGATCCCGCTGCTCAATCAGATATTGATTTACCAAATAAGCATAATATTTATCCAGCATTTCATAATCAGCAGCCCTTTTTATAAGGCAAAATGCATCTGTGGTAAAATCATCCAGCTCTTCCGGAGCTACATTGCAGCGTATTGCCTGATATGCCAATTCTATATGCTGAGGCTTTAAGACCTCGTAATTTCCCGCATACGTCAAGTCTGTAAATTTCTGTATTTCTCCATAAAGGCTTTTCCTTTTCTCAGGAGCTGACCACAGGTCTGTACAGTGTCTGATAAATTCATATCCCGGTATCTGGGGACACTGATACTTTCCTGTATCCAGATCATAATAATTCTCACTTTCATCTTCTCCGTTGGAAAAGCATATCGTCACTCCCGAACGGTAATATGAGAAAACAGACAGTTTAAGGCGGAGAACATAAGGCAAACTCTCATAGATCAGATATGTAACTGCTCTGCATAGATCTTTAAACCGCTCTTTTTCGGTTCTTGCTGACCGGATACAAAGAGAGCCATTCACTGAATTTATAGTTCCGTATACACATAACAACAGCTGCTGTACCTGTTCTTTTTCCATTCCAAGGAAATTTACTACTTCTTCCGTTTCCATCGGGATAAAGGGCAGTTCCTCTAAAAGCGGAAGGATTTTCTTCCCCTCATAATTCCGGTCAAAGCAGCTGTCATCCATTC
>CAVDQU010000127.1:0-1316 GCA_963611035.1 Agathobaculum sp. | reverse complement strand
AGCCGGATCTTTGATCGTTTCCAGATAATCTTCCGCCCTTAAAACATAACCATGTACAAAGGAAACACCTCTGGTATCGGTATCATCGCCTATATTTGTACTGCTGTAATTAATATGGGATATATAAGCATAATGTTCTATGATCTGGATATCCAGTGCCTCTCCCGGCATGGATACACTGTTTCCTACTGCCACTAAATTAGATGCCAGCTTATAGAATGTATTGACCACCAGCTGAGGCGTTCCTTTTGTTACACCTGTGACCTGCCAGCCGGCATTGCTGCCCTGCTTTCCCAGGCGGGTATATTGCAGTTGATATATCTTCATATTGTGCCCCCCTACTGCTGTTTACTGTTCACTGATCTTACAATGCCAAACTGATTTAAAAGCCATAAAAAAGGTTCTTCAATACGCAGCGGATCCGGATGAGATTTGGGCATTGCAACCGTTTTCGTCTGTCCGTTTTCCATAATTTCCTGTGTTTCCACCTGGCAGTTTAATGCAGAAAAAGCAAAAAATCCATAGTGAATGAAGCAGTTCTTCATGATCATCATCAGCTGATTTCCTTCATTCTCTTCACTCAGGAATTTTCTCACTTCCCCCATCACATTTCTGTACTGCTGCTGCTCAAAGCCCGGATTTCTCGGATCATAGGTGATCTTTTCAAAAACATTGGAATTAGGAGCAAAAAATCTGCTGTTTTGCAGACAATCACTTTTTGACAGAGCCACAGCCAGCGGAACCTCTGTTCTGCCCCCTGTGTTTTTAGATGCAAGAAAGGAATTAAACATGGTCTGAAGGACTGCCTTCGGTCCTGCCACATCATTGTCCAGATCCTTGCTCACCTGGCTGAACTGCACCGGATCCAGAATCAGGATAATACCATCTGCATTTTCGATGAATGGGCCGAATTTTCCCATTTCTACCTGATTGACGCAGTTCTCACCTGCCACATCATAAAACACAAGTGTATGGTATTCTCCTTTGTTTAAGATTACATAAAACAATGGTTCACTTAATGCACCGGGAGTCGTACCCTGAGGAAGTGCATAATCCTTTTTTACCTGATGCTCGCGGATAAAACGGGTATCAGCCTCTGTCATAGAGAGCGTTCCAAGACCTACATTTGCCATAATTTCATCCATGCACCGCATCAGCTGAGAAAGATATACGGTTTTTCCGGAAGACGTGATCCCCACTGTCGCGATAAAATGCACCGGATATTTTCCATAGTTAGCCGGAAGCGGATTATGACAATGTGGACAGATACGGATTTTTGATACTTCCCCGAAAGCGTCCGTCACACTGTCCGTAAA
>CAVDQU010000126.1:0-8019 GCA_963611035.1 Agathobaculum sp. | reverse complement strand
TGATTTCGATGTCTCATTGGTCTCATTTCCATTTCGCAGATACTCTGCAATACTTGGAGCCACTTTGTCCCATAATTTGTATTTATCCATAACAGCGCGGGCATCATCAAAGGTGGAAGTATCCGGCATTGTAGGATCTGTCAGGTAATCCAGCGGGTCACCAATTACATCAGATACTGTCAGGTTAATGATAATGGCATCCGGGCTCATAGCCATTGCCATAAATCCTGCTTTGGACTTTGTTAAGTGCTTTCTTACCATGTTCATATTTGACATTCCGTTTATGTTTGACAACTATGAACAGGCCTGGGCTCTTTTAGACGGAGAAAAAGGCCAGGAGATCTTAGGGCTGTTGGAGGAAAGCGGACTTAAATGTATGGCTCCTCTTGAGAATGGATTCCGTCATGTAACAAACAGTGTACGTCCGATCCAGACTCCCGACGACCTTAAGGGATTAAAGATCCGTACCATGGAAGCTCCTATGCACATTGCCAATTTCCAGGCATTAGGCGCTAATCCTACTCCGATCCCATGGTCTGAGCTTTATCTTGCCATGCAGCAGAAGATCGTAGACGGCCAGGAAAATCCACTGGTAAACGTGGAAGAAGTGAAAATGTATGAAGTGCAGAAGTATTTAAGTACTACCAGCCATATTTATGACTCTATGGTACTTGTCACAAACGCAGAATGGTTTAACGGACTTCCGGAAGAATACCAGAAGATCCTTACAGAAGGTGCCGAGATCGCCAAAGAAAAGAGCCGCGAATCCAACCAGGAACTGGAAAAAAACCTGATCGCCTCTTTCCGTGAAAAAGGTATGGAAGTTACAGAACTGACTGCAGATGATATTGCTGCATTCCGTGAGATCTCCCAGCCTGTTGTTATTGAAGATGTAAAAGCTGAATTAGGAGATGAAGCTTTCGTAGATGATTTTCTGGCAAGCGTAGAAGAAATAAAAAATAAATAAGGATTTTACGAATATATGATTTAAGGGGCTGCCGTGACTGGCAGCCCCCTGTTATGTTATACTGCTATATTTTACTGTTTCTATTTTTCGTCTTTTAGCAGTTCTTCCATAGTATGCCAGCCTAAAACCGCACATTTTACTCGTGCCGGCATATGGGAAATATCCTGTAATGCCCCTGCTTCTTCCAGGGCATCCATATCTTCATCCGTTGCATTTCCCTTGATCATCTTTAAAAATTTTTCTGCCAGATCTATAGCTTCTTCTTTCTTTTTTCCAATGATCAGATCCAGCATAATGTCTGCAGACGCCTGGGAAATGGCGCAGCCGTCACCTACGAAACCGCCATCTTTGATGATGCCGTCTTCTACTTTTAACTTCAGCCAGATGTGGTCTCCGCAGCTGGGATTTAAGCCTTCTAATACCAGATTGGCATCCGGGATATCTTCTTTATGGACCGGGTGCAGATTGTGGTCCGTTAATATTTCATTGTAAAAATTTCTACTCTCCATAACCCATTCTCCTTCTTACCGTCTTCATGCTTTCTACAAAAGCATCGATCTCTTCTTCTGTATTATAGAAGAAAAGGCTGGCTCTTGTGGTAGAAGATACGCCCAGATATTCCATAAGAGGCTGTGCGCAGTGGTGTCCGGCCCGGACCGCGATCCCGTCTGCGTCTAAAATGGCGCTTACATCATGGGGATGTACGCCGTCTATGGTAAATGTAAGGATACCGCAGTGTTCCTCTGCCTTTTCGGAACCTAATACATGGACATGGGGGATCTTTTTAAGACCTTCCAAGGCTCTGGCCGTCAGCGCCTCTTCCCGGTTTCTGACCTCATCAAAACCGACCTGCTGCAGATATTCAATAGCAGCTTTTAATCCCCATGCACCTGCTGCATTAACAGTTCCTGCCTCAAATTTATGAGGCAATGGAGCAAATACAGCACCTGTGCGGCTGACAGAATCGATCATTTCTCCGCCTGTAAGGAATGGAGGCATTTTTTCTAACAGTTCTTTCTTTCCATAAAGAACGCCGATCCCCATTGGTCCCATTAATTTATGACCGGAAAATGCCATAAAATCTACATCCAATTCTTTTACGTTAATAGGCATATGAGGCGCACTCTGGGCTGCATCCATAACTACTACGGCGCCATGCTTTCTGGCCAGTTTTACGATCTTTTCAATAGGAGCAGTCCGGCCCAGTACATTGGATACCTGGGCAATGGCTACCAGACGTGTTTTGTCTGTAATGGCATTTTCCAGTGTTTCATCACTTAAAAAGCCGGTCTGGTCACATTCCAGGAATTTAAGTTCTGCGCCGGTCTGACGACATACCATCTGCCATGGGAGCAGGTTGCTGTGATGTTCCATAATGCTTACCAGCACCTCATCTCCCGGTTTTAAATGGTTCAGGCCGTAGCTGTAAGCCACCAGATTTAAGCCTTCTGTGGTATTTCTGGTGAAAATGATCTCTTCTGTGCTTTCTGCACCGATAAATTTGCGTACTGTCTCTCTGGCTTCTTCGTAGCAGTCTGTGGCCTCTACGCTTAACTCATAAAGGCCTCTTAATGGGTTTGCATTGTATTTCTCATAAAACTGTGCTTCTGCCTGAATCACGGCCTCCGGCCTCTGGGAGGTGGCTGCATTGTCCAGGTAGATCACTTTATTATTTTCCAGAAGAGGAAAATCTTTTCTGTATGGGTTGCTGCTCATGTTATTCCTCCTCTAAATAGTCCTGTACCAGTTTTTCCAGCTCTTCGTCACCGATCTTCTGGCAGACTGCATCAATTCTTGCTCTGGCGATCATCTTGCTGGCGCTTTCTTCGCTCATGCCTCTGGAAGACAGGTAGAACAGCATTTCCTCATCTAACTGACCAATAGAAGCACCGTGGTTTCCTTCTACATCTTCCTCTGCACAAAGGATCAGCGGGATAGTCTGGTTGACCACATTGTCTCCCATAAGGAGAACATCTTCCTTTTCATCTCCCTTGGAACCGGAAGAACCATTCTTAAAATCAATGGTGCCGCGGAACAGCTTAAACGCCTGATCATCCAGAATGCCGTCTGCGTTCATTTCGCTGACTGTCTTCTTGCCTTTATGGACAGCCACATAGTTCATATCATAGCGCTGGCTGTCTTTTCCCTGATAACCGATATCTGCTTTAAAATGACTTTCTTTACCTTTCAGATCTGCCATGCAGCCGGAATAGGTCTTGCTGCTTCCTAAAAACAGCTGTAAAACCTCAAACTGTGCGCCATCTTCACACTGTGCGCCAATATCATTTAATAATGTATAATCTTTTCCTAACAGCTGCACCTGTACCAGACGGACTTTTGCGCCTTTTTCAATATGAAGCTTTGTCTGGACCGCAGCCAGACCGGATGCTGTTTTTTCCGGGGAAGTGTAGTCCATAAGGACGTTTACTTCTTCTCCCTCTTTTACCAGAATTTCCACTTTCTGGAAACTTTTTTTTCCTTCTTTGCAGGAGAAATGAAGACGTACCGGCTCTGTTTTTGTTCCAGTTTTTTCACTGCTCTTTATGAAAATGGAACTGGAACCTGCCATTTCATCTAAGCGGTCCATATCAGCGCCCATTCCTGTAGGGATGTTGGAAAAATCCGCCTCTGCATGTTCGTCTGCTGCTTTTGCAACTTCAGTCTTTACTGTTTCTACCTGGCAGACATCTCCTGCTTCTATATCCTTTAACTTACTTTCATTCATTTTCAGCCAGTTCCATGTTCTGGAAGGAAGGCTGTTTACTGTCATATCAAGTCCCTGACCCATATGGGGGACCTCCTTTCCATTTACCAACCAAATACCCAACTACTTAACCAATGCTTCCCTTCATCTCCAGACGGATCAGGTTGTTCATCTCCACTGCATACTCCAGAGGAAGTTCCTTGGAAACATTATCTGCAAATCCGCTGACGATCATGGCACGGGCATCTTCTTCGCTTAAACCTCTGGACATGAGATAAAAGACTGCTTCATCGCTGATTCGTCCGATCCGGGCCTCATGGCCGATATCTGCGTCCTTGGTACGGATGTCCATAGCCGGAATGGTATCAGATCTGGAAATGGAATCCAGCATCAGAGACTGACAGGAAACAGAAGAGCGGCTGTTTTTCGCTTCTTTGGTAACGGAAACAGAACTTCTGAAAGTGCTGACACCGCCGTCCTTGGAAATAGAACGTGTATTCATAAAGGAATAAGTATCAGGTGCTGCATGGACTACCTTGGCACCTGTATCCAGATCCTGACCTTTTCCAGCAAAGGTAATACCTGTAAATTCCATTCTCGCGCCCCGGCCCTTTAAGATGCTCATTGGGTACAGATAGGAAACATGGGAACCAAAGGAACCGGATACCCATTCGATCACGCCGCCTTCTTCTACCTGGGCCCGTTTGGTGTTCAGGTTGTACATGTTCTTGGACCAGTTTTCAATGGTGGAATAACGCAGTCTTGCATTTTTTCCTACAAACAGCTCCACACAGCCTGCATGAAGGTTTGCTACATTGTATTTCGGTGCGGAACAGCCTTCAATGAAATGAAGGTCTGCTCCTTCGTCTACGATGATCAGTGTGTGTTCAAACTGTCCGGCGCCAGGTGCATTTAACCGGAAATATGACTGCAGAGGGATCTCTACGGAAACATGAGGGGGTACATATACAAAGGAGCCGCCGGACCAGACTGCTCCGTGAAGAGCGGCGAATTTATGGTCTGTAGGCTTTACCAGCTTCATAAAATGCTTTCTTACCATGTCTGCATAAGGACCCGTCAGTGCGCTTTCCATATCTGTGTATACAACGCCCTGTTCTTCTACTTCCTTGCGCACATTGTGGTAGACCAGCTCAGAGTCATACTGGGCGCCTACGCCAGCCAGTGATTTACGCTCTGCCTGGGGGATTCCCAGACGCTCAAAGGTATCCTTGATGTCCTGCGGGACTTCGGACCATTTTGCAGTCATTTTTGTATTTGGACGGACATAGGTGGCGATATTGGACATATCCAGTCCTTCAATGGAAGGACCCCAGTCCGGCACTTTCATTTCGTTGTAGATCTGAAGAGACTGAAGACGGAACAGCTCCATCCACGTCGGATCATGCTTTTCCTTGGAGATCTTCTCTACGATCTCCGGGGTCAGACCCGCCTGGATCCTGTAGGCGTCTTTTTCTTCATCTTTTATATCATAAATGCTTCTGTCTATATCATTGATCTGTGTTTTTTCTTCCATATGCTTATGATTTCCTTTCCGGAAACGATTTTACAAACTGTTTTATATTTCTCTGTTATTTAATAAATTCCTCAAATCCAGTCTCATTGATCTGGTCTACTAAGGAGCCGTCTCCTGTTTTAACGATCTTTCCTTCTACCATTACATGGGTATAATCTACATGGAGCGCTTCCAGGATACGGGTGCTGTGGGTGATGATCAGAAGGGAACCGTTGCGGTCTTTCTGGTACTCTTCCACACCCTTGGAAACAGTACGGACTGCATCTACGTCCAGACCAGAGTCTGTTTCATCTAAGATCGCCAGATTTGGCTTTAACATAAGCATCTGCAGGATCTCAGCCTTTTTCTTCTCGCCGCCGGAAAATCCTACGTTTAAATCACGCTCTGCATAAGACGGATCCATCTGAAGCAGTTCCATGGCCTTTGCCAGCTCTTTTCTGAAGTCCCAGAGGCGGATGCGCTCTCCCCTTCTCTGCTCTAAAGCACTGCGGATAAAGGAGCTTAAAGACAGTCCCGGTACTTCCAGGGGACTCTGGAAAGATAAGAACATGCCGTCTTTTGCTCTCTTATCTACCGGTTCCTCATTGATCTGTTTGCCCTGAAACCAGATCTCACCGCCTGTAAGCTGGTATCTTGGATTTCCCATTAACGCATAGCCCAAAGTGGACTTACCAGCGCCATTTGGTCCCATTAATACATGGGTCTCTCCTTTTCCGATTTTTAAATCAACTCCGTGAAGGATCTCTTTATCTTCTACATTTACAAATAACTGTTTTACATCCAGTAATTCCTTTGCCATGATCGTACTTCCTTTCTCATTTTACAAGCTTTTATAAACCTACTTCCAAAATTGGTTTATTTAGCATATTTATGATAGTATTATAAACCTAGTTTGTCAATAGGTATTATTTTTCATATCAGCTTGCTAAGTCTGTGCTTTCTGGTGTATACTATATGGTAATCTTCAAAGAGATAGAAAGATATGTGTTTAAAGAGTTACTATTTTGAATAATTTTGGATAAAGGAGACTTCAATAATGATCGTTTCAACAAAAGGCCGTTACGCGCTGCGGGTCATGGTAGAGCTGGCCCAGCATCAGGGAGACGGCTATGTTCCTCTGAACGTGATCGCCGAACGGCAGGACATTTCTGAAAAATATCTGGAAAGCATATTAAAAGTACTGGTACAAGATAAGCTTCTTTCAGGCCTTAGGGGCCGCGGCGGCGGCTACCGCCTGACAAAAGCACCGGAAGATTACACACTGGGCGAGATACTCCGCCTCACCGAAGGTTCCCTGGCTCCCGTAGCCTGCACCGAAGACGGCGAACATGACTGCCCCCGAAAAGAGATCTGTCCCTCCCACCCGGTATGGCAGAAGCTGGACAATATGATCAATGAGTTTTTCGACGGGATCACATTAGCGGATCTGATACAGCCTGCTTCTGAAAAAGCAGAAAAAGATATTGCTAAGTAAATACGCCATTAGTATATTTAAAATGACCGTAAAGCCCCAAAAACGCATCGCAGACAGCTGGGAAACAGCTGGATGCGATGCGCTTTTATTTTTCCACTTAAATTTTTTGATCCTATGCTCTGCCAGACAAATATTTTAAAGTCCAAACTCTTTCAACAGCTTATCCTCAAACTCACTGTCTTCAGCCGCCCGTTTAAGATCATCCAGGCGATTTTCTTTTATTAATATCCTTATTAATGCGTTAACAGAATCCCGCCCTTCTTTCTTCAGCGTCTTAAAGTGTAGTTCTTCATCATAATGTGATAAGATCATTACTTTCACCTCCGCCCTGTGTTTTCTTAAAAAATCTGTTAAAACATTCTGCTTAATGCAGCATTCAACCGCTTCATCTATAGCCGCCGCTAAAACCATTCCCTTCCTCAGAGCTTCCCGTACCTGAGCAATAAAGAAAGAATATTCGTATAGTTTATGGCAGCCTTTCATCAGTTCCTGATTTTGCCCATAATTAATATTCAGGATCGTTGCTGTACATTCCAGACTACTGTTATCTTTTTCAAAAGCCTCAGACAATCGAAGTTCCATGCTTTCTTCTTCATATTCTGTCCCATTATAAAACACGATATAACGGGGAGTAGGAAGTTTCAGCTGAGTTTTTGAATAAATATCCAGATGATGTATTTCCATATAAGCAGCATATAATTTGGAAAAATAGAACAATCCCCGAAGCGGCATATTAGGGTTCCAGCTGGACTGCGCCTCATATAAATTCATTTCATCATCTATGAGAAATGAAATATCATTTTTCATTCCCATATACAGCACATCATCCAATGTAGTTACTTCCAGTTCTTCTGCATTCGTATAATGAGACTGGTTTACTGCATTATACAAACTCAGCAGATCCTCCTTATTGCTGAAAATGAACCGGAACAATCTGTCCTTATACACACGGTTTCCTTTGGTTTCTTTCATTCAGTTATTCTCCTTTCATTGTACTACATCGTAAATTAAATTGCAAAAAATACGGGAATGAATTCAAGATACTTTAGAATCAATACCCTGAAAGCCTATTCAGGCTTAGAAAATGGCAGAAATGCCTTTTAGAATAGAATTGTCATATCAAATATATGCCTAAAACGCAAGAAAAAACAGGAGCAGACCATTCCATTTAATAGTCTCTCCCATTTTCTTTCAACCACGCCCGTCTTTTCTTATAATCCGGCAGCACTTTTTCTACTTCTGCCCAGAAAAGAGGCGAATGGTTCATCTGTTTTCTGTGGGCCAATTCGTGGACTACTACATAGTCCAGTATTTCCGACGGCATAAGGATCAGTTTCCAG
>CAVDQU010000125.1:0-8097 GCA_963611035.1 Agathobaculum sp. | reverse complement strand
TGCAACGGTAATGCCCTTGCAGCCTGCATCTCTCTGAAGCTTTGCCAGGTACGGAGCCTTATGTGTCTTTGTATGAGGACGTAATGCCACTCCCTGCTCATCTGCGTATTTCTGCATTTTCTCAATATTAGTCATCATAATATCCTGGTCAACTAATAAAGACGGTGTATCAAGCTCTGTGTATTTCATTGATCTGTTCCTCCTGTTTTCTATATGATCACTTACTGTTCAAATTGCTTACTATTCATTTTCCCGACCATAGTAAATGGTCTGCTCCATGGAATCCATCATTTCAAGATACTGCTCTTTCGTCAGATCCGGCTTATACTCTTTTAATATACTTTCTGCTTCTTTTGCCTGATCCCATAACAGGTCAATGAGCATACAGCAGAAGATTTTTACCGGCGTGATATAGGCATCTTCTTTATCTACAATACGGTAATCTTTGGAATGAAGACCACCTGTAATGCCGCTGGATAAGCTGTGCAGTACTGGCATTAACAGAGAGACATCACCCATATCCGTAGAAGCTGTTGTGTCCAGATAAGGAAGTATTTCTTTTTCCTTATAGAACATACGGGCATTTTCCTCATATGCCTTCGCAAGACCCTTGTTATATTTTAAAGGCATCTGACCTGGTGTATCTTCGATTATCGCAGACCCACCAATAGCAATGGCTGCTCCTTTGATGGCCCGGTTTACCTTTTCATTGGCATCTTTTAAGGCGTTTATATTTCTGGCACGGACGGTCAGTTCCATTTCCACGTCATCCGGCACAGAATTTACCACTTCGCCGCCTTTTGTGATGATCCCGTGAATACGTACCTTATCATCATCACGGAAGGTCTCTCTCTGAAAATGCATGCCTGTCATTGCAAGATTTGCCATATTTAAAGCATTGATGCCGTCCCAGGGAGCGCCCCCTGCATGGGCCTGTTTTCCAACAAATTTTACCTGTTTTCCAATAAAACCGTTCCAGGCACTGGCTGGAGAACACTTATATCCCTGCTCACTGATCGGATAATTATGTGCCATAACAGCCATATCCACATCATCAAAAGCACCTCTTCTGATCGCTTCTGCCTTTCCGGAGAAATATTTGATCCTTCCCTCTTTTTTCAGAGCAGAGCTGTAATCCAGTTCAATGTACTCTTCTGCAGGCACTGCCATAAATTCTATATTTCCGTCTAACTGATCTAAAACTCCTGACTTTACCATGGCAGCTGCCACTCCGTACATGACGCTGACCTGGATATTGTGACCGCAGGCATGCATATAGCCATTTTCCGGGTTGCAGTCTGGATGCGCGGAGCATAAAAGACTGTCAAGTTCACCTAACACTGCAATGGTAGGTCCCTTTTTCTTCTTTTCTGCTGCAGCCTTGCAGCCTGTATAGGCAATCTCTCTCTGTACTTTAAGCCCTAGAGCTTCCAGGCGGTCTGCCAACAGGCCTGTTGTACGGAATTCCCGGTAGCCGGTCTCAGGATGTTTATAAATATCATCCCCCAGCCCTGTAATATCCTCTTTTATCTTATCTATTTCTTTTATTACGATTTGTTTTAACTCATTTTTATCCATGGTCTTACCTCATGCTGTCCTTAAATAAGTCCTTTCATCTTTAAAATAAGCTGCGCGATCAGCGCTGAACCAAAGAAGGTTCCACAGAATACGAAGATACTTACTAATACGATCTTCCAGCTTAAACGCTTTACATCTGCCAGTCTTGTTCCAATGGAAACACCTGCCACCACCAGGATCACAGTTCCGATCTGTCCTGTGGAAACATTACCTGTATATTGTAACACAAGTTCGTTTAACGGACACCATGGAGTAGTAAGGATCAGGCTTAAAAGAGAAGCCCATGCAAAAGAAGGGATCTTTTTTAATGCTTTTACTTCACTGATCAGAAGGGCTGCAAGGCAGACAACTGTGATCATCAGTAAGCCAACTACGGTACCTGCTACATCCAGGTCGCCTTTTTTATTTACCAGCTGTGTTGTCAGGACTGCGATGCTGCAAAGTATGAGGATCTTAAAATAATTTACAAATTTCTGAGCTGTATTCACGACTATTCCTCCTGCACTAATTCTTCTTTTTACATAACTTGTTGTAAATAAAGTTAGCCAACGGGATCGCAATAAAGAGTTCTATATACATTCCGTCCACATTGGAAAAGATGTTGGATGTTGCCGCATATGCAAGGATCTGGTCTGCCATAGCTGGAACAGTTTCTGCCAGTGCAGTGGATGCAGCTGTCATCATGGAACCAGAACCAATACCACAGGCCATAGCCAGTGCGTATGGGTGGATACCGGTTAAAACTCCAAGGGATCCTAAAAGACCGAAGAAAATGGTTCCGAACAGGTTACCTACCATATAAGTTCCCATGGTTCCCATTGCTTCTTCTGAATCAGGGCCGTAAATATTGTTGATCAGTCCTAAAGTTGGCTCACGGCAGATACTTACCGTTGCGCCTACTGCCTCTCTCTTCATTCCAAGAGCAAGAGCGATAGGAAGTCCTAAAACCATGGTTCCCAGGTTACCAAATTCCTGTAAGATCAGTGCCGGGCCTGCTTTGATCAGACTCATTACATTCGGTCCTGCTGCTGTTCCAAGCTTTACTCCCAGGATCAGAAGGGCGAAATTCATTGCCTGTTTTCCCAACTCTACTTCTTCTTCGCCGCAGATATTTTTCAATGCTTCTATTTTTCTTCCCAATGCGTCAGGTGTGATAAGTACAACCAATACCATTGCCCAGACCATTGGCATAATGATCAGGTTTCCAGGTCCGATAGGCACCTTTAAAGTTCCGATCAGCTCCCCCACAGCGCTGAAAACAATAAGAATCATACAGAATTTCGCAAAGATCGGCCAGCGTCCTTTTGTGTCAAGGATCTCTTCTGGTGTAAGTTTTTTATTCATATCCATGATACCTCCTGTGTCTTCATATGTTTCACGGAATACGTATTCACTTGTTCACTGACTGGCCTGTCATATGTTGTAGCTTTATTCTAACTCTTATAGTGCTATCTGGAAACTATCAAAAAAATATGCTTTCCCATAGCTTTTAACTATGTTGAAAGCATATTTTTACACTTTTGCGCTTATTGATATTATTTGTTTTTTGATCATCTTATTTATTCAATGATCTTCTGATAGGCAATGCGCTCGGAACCATCAAAAATGATCACCTTTCCGCACCGCTTAAAACCATTTTTCTCGAAAATGTGCTGGATGATCTTGTTGTCTTCGTGGGTATCAGCCCTCAAATCATGGCATTTTTCTTCACACCAGGCAATACAGCGGTCTGCCATTCCCCGTTGGGTTCCCCAGCTTGCAAGGCGGTGGATCGTAAGATATTCTCCCTCATCTTTGATCCAGGCGCCGTCCACCAGATGATCATAACCCAGCGTTTTTCCCGTAGTTGCCGCAAAAACAGCCTGGATCTTTCCATTTACAGTACAGACATGAAGTTCTCCCCGTTCTATGTCTTTTACAATATCCCCTACTGCCGGATAGGTATCTCCCCATTGATTTGGATTTCCTGTATCTGCCATAAACTTTTTGGCATATTCAAATATTTCCATAATATAGGGCAATTCTTCCATTTTTGCAGTGCGGATCTCTACATTATCTGCTTCAGGGGCCATTTCCCCGTTGTCTCCCGCCAGCTTCATCTCTTCGATGAACAGGCTTCCAAGGCTGGAGCTGTATGTATTTTTAAACTTGATGATCCCCACCTCTATTTTGCCTGCCCCAGCGACAGGAACCGTCACGATATCTTTTTCCTCTTTTAAAAAATCTTTTCCGGAAATATAGATCCCCATTATATTTTTCAAAATACAGGCAATATCAGAGTCTGATGACAGACAGATATTTTTAGAAAAAGTTTTTCCAAAATCGATGTTTCCTGACAGAGATGCCGTGCCAGGTGAGATTGCTTCATAGCTGACTACCGGCCACTGCCCGATCTCATCTGGTGTTACATACTCTTTCTCTGCCAGGGGATGATCCGCCCACATCCATGCAACGGGAGTGGTCTCATAGGCGGGTATAAATTCCAGTTCATTATCCCGGAATATTTTTTCCAGCATTTTCCGGTCATCCTCGTAAATGTAGATCACGCCCAGTTCGCTTTTTCTGGAAAGAACATTTTCGATGACCTGCAAAAGGGAATCACAGGTAAGTGTAAATGTATACTCGGAACCTCCGTATTCTTTTAAAACAGCAGAAAACGCCTCTGTGACCCGGTAGACCGGCTGGGAAGAAATATGGATCCTTTTTCTGTAATAGGCGCCCTTTCCCTGTTCTTTTCCAAATCGCTGTTCCAGGCGGTCGCTTTGCTCTAAGACCCGCTTTGCGTAGCACAAAAACTCCAGACCTTCTGCTGTGGCTTTTACGCCTTTTCTTTCACGGACAAAAAGGGCAAAGCCCAGCTCTTCCTCCAGGAGACGGATCGATTTTGAAAGACTGGGCTGAGCAATAAACAACCGCTCTGCTGCATCACTGATAGAACCGCATTCTTCTGTTATCACTGCATATTTCAGCTGCTGTAATGTCATTTTCCGCTCCTTTTAATACTATTACTATGTTCCCTGTTACTTTCATCCTTAGAAAAACTGGATATGTCCCGCCAGGTTTTCTAACAGCGCCACAATGCTCCATGCAGTCATAGTACTGGATCTTGGATTTTCCGGATCCGGCCGGGACATGATCTCGATCACCGCTTTTCCCAGATCATTTTCCGTGGTGATCCTGTGGATGTTGTTTTTCTCTCCCGGACAGCTGGTGATCTCTACCTGCATCTGCTCCGTTCCCACACTGGCAATTGCAGAAGCTACTGCTACATTTACATTTTTTGGAAATCCTGCAATGGCTTCTTTGGCGTTTCCGGAAAATACGTTCTGCCTTTCCGTCTCTGATAAAGGATGTGTCTCAAAGTAAGGAGCCCCTTTTAAGCTTGCCGGTGCTTTAAAGTTTTCGATCTTTGCCTGGTTGTTTCCCATTAACTGAAAGGTCCTTAAAAGGTCAAAACCGCCTACTGCTCCTGAGGCAATAAATATTTTCTTCCCGTTTTCTTTTGCTGCATTTTCCAGTTCATCTTTTAATGTTTCATCTGCCAGAGCGCCTACAGAAGTTACGATGAGATTTTTTTCCGCCTTCAGCACTTTTACGCCGTAATCACAAGCTGCCTGTCCGCTTGCGATTTCCACTACATATTCTGCATCCCCTACAAGAAGCTCTTCTAAGGAATCATAAAGCTTTACGCCCATGTCCTCTGCTTCTTTTTTCACTGCTTCTTTGTCCCGGACGCAAACGCCCTCTATTTCATATAAATGGGACAGCTTTTCCTTTGCTGCCTTAACAAAAGTCTTTCCCAAAGCTCCGTAGCCGATCACCGCGATCTTTTTCATCTGTTCATTCTCCTGCCTGTTTTTTCTGGTCACATCTGGTCATTTCATGTTATATACAAATATGCAAAAATAGCTGCCAGTTCCCTTAAGTTACAAGGTTTCTGGTAGCTCATTTTCTTTATAAGATTGGAGTATTTTTAATGTTTTTTCGCATGTCCTGCTTCCCAGTCCCATGGATTATCATGGATCAGTTTATCCGCAAAGGGAACATAAATGGAAAGAACAGAAGAAACACCCAACAACATAACATACCACATATATGGAAGGATCTGTACCGGCGCTACAGTACCAGCTGCCAGTGCGCCAATAAGAAGGATCTGGTTTCCATAAGGGAGAAGTCCCTGTGCAACGCAGCAGAAGATATCCATTAAAGAAGCGGTTCTTCTTGGGTCTACATGATATTCCTGGGAGATCTCTTTTGCTACATCTGCTGTTACAATAAGAGCGGCTGTATTATTTGCAACGGCTGCATCCGCAGCAGCTACAAGAACTGCAATACCCACTTCTGCAGTCTTTGGTCCTTTGATCATCTTCTGGATCCGCTTCATCAGATAGTTTAATCCGCCCTGCTCTGCCATCATATTAGAAAGACCGCCGATAAAAATAGCTAACAGTACGATCTCTGTCATATCTGCGAAACCTGCGAAAATGTTCTGGGCACATTCTACAATGGTAATGTCTCCCATTACAATACCGATGACGCCTGCAATAAGCGTACCGCTTCCAAGTACCATAAACACGTTCATGCCAAGAATAGAAGCTGCAAGAACATAGATATAAGGTAAGATCTTAATAATAGAGAAGCTTCCAACCTCTACCGCTACTACGGTTTCCGGCTTTCCAAACAGGAAAAACAAAATAGCTGTTATGATAGCTGCAGGAAGAGCGATCAGCAGATTTAAACGGAACTTGTCTCTCATCTCGCAGCCCTGTGTTCTGGTTGCAACAATGGTAGTATCGGAAATAACAGAAAGGTTGTCACCGAAAAAGGCGCCGCATAAAACAGCTGCTAAAACCATTGGCATATTCAGCCCTGCTTTTTCGCCAACAGAAAAGGCGATGGTCCCAAGGGCTGCTGTGGTACCGGAAGAAGAACCGGTAGCCAGTGCCATAAATGCTGCAATCACGAAAAGACCTACTGTAATATAAGCCGGCGGCAGAACACTTAAACCTAAATTTACTACGGAGTCTACGCCGCCAATGGATTTTGCTACGGTTGCGAAGGAGCCTGCAAGAAAGCAGGTCATATACATGATCGCAATATTTTCATTGGAACAGCCCTTAATAAAGGCGTCTACTTTTTCATCTACCGTTCCCTTGTAAATAACAAAGGCAATGACGATCGCCGCAAATACTGCAACGGAGGCCGGAACCTGATAAAAAGGTCTTTCCACACCCATAAGGCTTAATACGATACCGCTCCCCACAAGCAGTACGATAAAAATAATAAATGGGATCAGTGCTACTCCGCTTTCTTTGTAAACTTTTTTATTCTCCATTTGTATGTCCCCCTGTTTTTATATCCGGAGTTTCTGGTTACATATTATAAGATGCTCTGCTTTCCCTTTATATATCAGTCGCAGGCTGCTACTGCCTCGATCTCGCATAAGCATCCGTTGTAAAGGTTATTAGACGGTACTACGATACGGGCTGGCTTGTGTACTCCAAAAAATGCTGCATATTCTTCATTTAACTGTGGCCAGTAAGCAACATCTGGAATATACACTCTGCACTGTAAAACGGCTGTTTTGTCAACACCTGCTGCGTCTAACACGGTTTTCAGGTTTGCCAGTGCCTGTCTTGCTTCTGCCTTAAATCCGCCTTCTGGAACTTTTCCTGTTTCCGGATCAATGGATAACTGACCGGAAATGTATAAGGTACCGTTATGTACCATTCCTGGTGTATAATGTCCTCCGTCACGTACGGAATACTCTGTTACGACTGGTTTTACTTCTGCCATTTTTATTTCCTCCTTGTAAGTCTTTTATGTAGATTTTTTTCTACCCGTTATTTATTATATATAACTTTTTCTACATAATGTCAATAGTTTTTTCTACATTTTATCTATTAAATTGGAGTTTTTTCTTCTTTTTCTCACATTTTCGCCAGTCATATGTAGATTTTTTTCTTTGTAAATAGTTCTGGGCAATAAAAAACAGCCCTGCATAGAGTTTTTTATCTGTGCAGAACTATTTTTATAGTTTTTTATCTCTGATTATTTTGTTTTTCGGATCTCATCTAAATAACTGTAGACCGTTACCTTGGAAATATTCATCCGTTCTGCCACCTTATCCGCGGCTCCTTTGATGAGGAAAAGTCCCTTATCATTCATAAAACGGATCAGGTCGATCTTCTGGTCTCTGGACATTTCATCTATGTTCTGGTCTCCAATGGTATGTTCAATAATATCGTCTACGATCTCCTGGATATTGGGCAGGACGGCTACTTCTTCTTTATCTTCTTTCGGCTCTTCCTCCGGCTCTTCGATCCCCAGCATGGAAATAAACTTTTCCATAAGATCTTTCATATAGGAAATATCTATATTAACACAGAGAGAACCGATCACCTTTCCCGACTGATCACGGATCAGCACCGTAGATGATTTGATCGTCTGTCCATTTGCCCCTTTCATGATGTAATTGGAAGAAACATCATCACGGAACTTTCTGGATAACAGTACATC
>CAVDQU010000124.1:0-8122 GCA_963611035.1 Agathobaculum sp. | reverse complement strand
GATCGCAGTAAGGGATACAACACGCAGCCAGATGCTTATGGATCAGGTGAAAACTGCCGGTTATGAGAAGAAATGTATGCTGCTGCATGAATTGTACCGTACATTTGATATCCGCAGTGCAGTGCTGCATCGTATGGCAAAAAGGGTGACAGAGGGAAATATTCCTGGTGATATTGCAGAATTAGGCGTGTACCAGGGGGATATTGCCTGGCAGTTAAATGCATTATTTCCTGACAGACAGCTTCTGCTGTTTGATACCTTTGAAGGCTTTGACAGAAAAGATGTACAAATTGAAATGGAGGGGAATTATTCTAAAGCTGCAGAAAAAAACTTTTCTGATACATCGGTGGAATATGTCCGCAGCCGTCTGCCTTTTCCTCAAAATGCCTTATTTTATCCGGGATATTTTCCAAAAACAACGAAAGGTATTCCGGAGAGGTGGTTTGCATTTGTCAGTCTGGATGCTGACCTGTATGCGCCGATCCAGGCTGGTCTTAAATATTTCTATCCCAGATTAAGTTCTGGGGGAATGATCCTGCTTCACGATTACAACAACACACAGTTTCAGGGATGCAGGGAAGCGGTTCGTCGATATGAAGAGGAAGAACATGCGCTTTTGCTGGTGCCCCTTAGTGATCTTCACGGTACAGCAGTGATCATTAAACCTTAAACGGAGGCAGATATATGAAGAAAACAGGAACTGTTCTGGTGGCAGCCGGATTATCTTCCAGAATGAAAGACTTTAAGCCGATGCTTCCTTTTGGAACATCAACTGCATCAAGGCATATGATAGGGATGTTAAAAATCCTGAAAGCCGATCCAATTGTAGTTGTTACTGGTTACAGGGCAGAAGAACTGGAGGCACACCTTTCAGATACAGGTGTACGCTTTGTGCGAAATAACAGGTATCGGGAAACAGAAATGTTTGATTCTATAAAGATCGGAGTAAAAGAGATCGAAACAGAGTGCGAAAGGATCATGATCTTTCCTGTTGATGTACCGGCGATCCGTCTATCTACCATATGGAAAGCGATGATGGCCGATGCTCCCATTGTGCGTACAACATGTCAGGGAAAACCAGGACATCCTATTATTATACAGACAGATTTTTTCCCACTTCTTTGGGCCAGTGGCGGAAAAGGCGGACTTCGGGGAGCAGTAGAACGTTCAGGAATACCGGTTACAGAGCTGGAAGTAGAAGATGACGGGATCTATAAGGACATGGATACAAAAGAACAGTATGTACAACTGCTTTGGCAGGAGTATTGCAACTGTAAATCTGGTTATCAGGCAGGAGCCTGTCATGCTTTTTGAGGAGAGGCAAAATGGATTCAACTGGAATTAGAAAAATTTATCTTATCCGTCATGGGGAACTGGAATTTGCCGATGGGATCCGCAGATGTATTGGAAGAACAGAGATCCCTTTAAATGAATCTGGGCGGAAACAGGCAGAACGTCTGCATATTTATTTTCAGAAACACCCGGTAACAAGGGTATTTACCAGTCCTCTTGGCAGATGTCAGGAAACAGCACAGATCCTGGCAAAAAGACAGTACCCGGTCCAGGTAGAAACGGATCTTCAGGAGCTGGATATGGGAGAATGGGAAAATATTCCCATGCAGCAGTTAAAGAACCAGTATAAAAAGAAACTGGAGTCAGAGCCAGATCACGGAGAAAGCAGAGAAAAAGGTTTAAAACGTTTTCAGGAGGCAATGGACAAAGTTCTGGATCATTCAAAAGGAGATATTATCTGTGTAGCTCACGCAGGGATCAACTGCTGCTATCTTGCAAATCTGATGGGATATCCTCTTAAAACCAGCAGGGCTTTGCCACAGCCTTATGGTGGTATCAATCTGATAGAAGTAGATCCCACAGGTCACAAAATCGTAAAAATATGTGGGATCATGCCGGAAAGTGCGCCAGATATCAGGAAATGTGAACAGATTTTAGATCATTACCACACCCCGGAAACAGTACGGGAACACTGCAGAGCCGTATGTACAAAAGCAGTTCAGATCGGCCGGGCATTGAACAAGGCTGGATGCAGGTTAGATCTGAAACTGATCCAGGCTGCGTCCATGCTCCATGATGTAGCACGGACTAAGACAGATCATGCGACAGAAGGTGCAGTGATACTGAGAAGGGAAGGCTATCCGAAAGTGGCAAAGATCATAGAACAGCACCATGATCTGGGAGCGCATAATGAAAAGGAAACTGCTGTGGAAATGCCAACAGAAACAGAAGTTGTGTATCTGGCAGACAAATTGATAAAAGGAACAAAAGAAGTCTCTTTTGAGGAACGTTTTGCGGCCAGCAAAAAACGATGTGAAGAACAGGAAGATGCCTGTTCTGCCCTTGCGGCCCATAGGCGGCGCTATGATGAGGCGAGGAAAGTAAAAGAAAAAATAGAAGCGAAAATAGGATCATGTATTATATGAAATATAAAAAGACTGTTGCAAGACAGATGAAAGGGTATGGCATCCTTAATCTGTCGGGCAGCAGTTTTTTGTGCTGTTTTTGGATCAGGTTTTCGCCCTGATCAGTCTATCACACGTTAAAGCGATACAATATAACAGCAAAAATCCCCTTCTCATATCTTTAATCACAATTAAAAAGCTGTAGTAATTACAATATATAGACTGGACAAATCCAAATAATTGGTTTATAGTAGGTAGCAACGACAAACCAACGACGAACAAAGCCGCCAGACAGGGCCGGTGAGAACGACAGGTCTTTTGGCAGCAGAAATCAGGAGGTAGAAAAATGGTATCATTATACGATGGTGGTATTTATCTTGTAAATGGAAAAGAGATCGTCCCGGAAAAGGAGAGCGCAAAGTTAGAAGCCCTTACAGGAAAGAAAGCAGACAAAGAAACTGCCAAAAAGGGAACCATTGCTTATTCTATTTTAAGCGCCCACAACACAGCTGATAACATGGAACATTTAAAGATCCGTTTTGACAGCATGGCATCCCATGATATTACATTCGTAGGGATCGTCCAGACAGCCAAAGCATCCGGCATGGAAAAGTTCCCCATTCCCTACGTCCTGACCAACTGCCATAACACACTTTGCGCAGTAGGGGGAACCATCAATGAAGATGACCACATGTTTGGACTTTCCGCTGCAAAGAAGTATGGCGGTATCTACGTTCCACCTCATATCGCAGTGATCCACCAGTACATGAGAGAAATGATGGCAGGCTGCGGAAAGATGATCCTTGGATCTGACAGCCACACCCGTTACGGTGCTTTAGGAACCATGGCCATCGGTGAAGGAGGCGGCGAACTGGTAAAACAGCTGCTGCGTGATACATATGATGTAGCTTATCCGGGAGTCATCGCAGTTTACCTGGACGGATGTCCACAGCCTGGTACCGGCCCACAGGATATTGCGCTGGCGATCATCCGTGCGGTATTTAAAAATGGCTATGTAAAGAATAAAGTAATGGAATTTGTTGGTCCTGGCGTTGCTTCTATGACTACGGATTACAGAAATGGCGTAGACGTAATGACCACAGAGACCACCTGTTTAACTTCCATCTGGAGAACCGATGAAGATACCAGAAATTACCTGACAAAGCATCACAGAGAGGCAGATTACAAGAAACTGGATCCGGCAGATGTGGCTTACTACGATGGCTGTGTCTATGTAGACTTAAGTACTGTAAAACCAATGATCGCCCTTCCGTTCCATCCAAGCAATGCTTTCGAGATCGACGAATTAAAGGCAAATATGAAGGATATCCTTCATATGGTAGAAATGGATGCTGAAAAGGTATCCGGAGGAAAAGTACATTTTACACTTCTTGATAAGATCGTTGGAAATGACCTGATGGTACAACAGGGTATCATCGCAGGCTGTGCAGGCGGAAATTACACCAATGTGATCGAAGCAGCACATGCTTTAAAAGGAAAGAACTGCGGCTGTGATGAATTTTCACTGGCTGTTTATCCATCTTCCCAGCCAGTCTTCTCAGACCTGGTAAAGAAGGGGGCTATCTCAGACCTGATGGATGCAGGCGCCATCATCCGAACCGCTTTCTGCGGACCTTGCTTTGGCGCAGGTGATACACCTTGCAACAACGGCTTAAGTATCCGCCACACCACCAGAAACTTCCCCAACCGTGAAGGCAGTAAGCCAGGAAACGGACAGATGGCAGCAGTAGCATTAATGGATGCACGTTCCATTGCAGCAACTGCAGCAAACGGTGGAAAACTTACTTCCGCATGGGAGTTAGACTGCTGGAATGATATTCCAGAATACGATTTTGATGATAAGTCCTATAAGAACCGTGTATATCAGGGCTTTGGAAAAGCAGATGAGGAAAAATCTCTTGTATATGGCCCAAATATCAAAGACTGGCCGGAGATGAGCCCATTAACAGACAACATCCTTTTAAAGGTCTGCTCCAAGATCATGGACCCGGTAACAACTACCGACGAACTGATCCCATCTGGTGAGACTTCTTCCTACCGTTCTAATCCATTAGGACTGGCAGAGTTTACTTTATCC
Organism: Agathobaculum sp.; assembly: GCA_963611035.1. Taxonomy (GTDB): domain Bacteria; phylum Bacillota; class Clostridia; order Lachnospirales; family Lachnospiraceae; genus Enterocloster. Next base: position 3,607 of record CAVDQU010000124.1, on the reverse strand, counting down.
AGAAGAGATCCGGAATATGTAGGACGTACCAAAGAAGTAGATAAATTAGAAAAAGCCAGAGTTGCAGAAGGTGAAGAAAAAGAACTGGCATTAGAACCAGATCTTGCAAATGTATTTGCAGCTATCCGTACCATTTCCGGAAATGAAAATGTTTCCGTAAAAGATACAGAAGTAGGCAGTATGGTCTACGCAGTAAAACCTGGTGACGGCTCTGCAAGAGAGCAGGCTGCCAGCTGCCAGAGAGTCATCGGCGGACTTGCCAATATCTGTAAAGAATACGCAACCAAGAGATACCGTTCCAATGTTATGAACTGGGGCATGCTACCATTCCAGATGGAAGCAGATCCGGACTTTGAAGTTGGCGATTATATCTACGTTCCAGGTGTGAGAAAAGCACTGGATGGAGACTTAAGTTCCATTAAGGCTTATGTTCTTGGAAATGGAAAAGATGCAAAGCCAGAGATCAAAGAATTAAACCTTTACATCGCAGATATGACACCGGAAGAAAGAGCCATTGTTAAGGCCGGATGCCTTATTAACTATAACAGAAACAGACAGTAAGACCGTCCGCAAAAGCGGCAGAAGCGAACAGACTACGCCGGAGAGGAGAGCAGAGCATGAAAGACAGTTATCTTGCACAGTTTTATGGAAAATCTCAGAATTATACGGATATCCCCAATAAGTGGTATAAAGAATACAATGTAAAGAAAGGTCTTCGAAATGAAGACGGCACCGGCGTAAGAGTAGGACTTACCCGTGTGGCAGATGTTGTAGGCTATGAGGAGACCCCGGAAGGCGGGATCCAGGCCATACCAGGAAAGCTTTATTACAGAGGCTATGACGTGGAAGACCTGGTAAAGGGCAAAGGCGACAGCCATTTTGGCTATGAGGAAGTCTGCTTCCTTCTTCTCTTTGGTTATCTGCCAAAGAAGGCAGAACTGGAACATTTCCGAAATATCCTTACAGAATGTTATGAGATCCCAGATGAATTTGTGGAAATGAACCTGCTGCGTATGCCAGGCAAAAACCTGATGAACAAGCTTCAGGATGCAGTCCTTACGTTATACAATTATGATGATGACCCGGATAACATTGATGTATATGAAACACTGGTAAAGGGCATTAACCTGATGGCAAAGCTTCCATCCATTGCCTGCTACGCATATCAGAGCAAGGTGCATTATTACAACAGGGACAGCTTATTTATCCACTATGCAAACCCGAATTACTCCATTGCAGAAAACTTTTTAAGCTTATTAAGAAAAGACCAGAAATTCTCTGATAAAGAGGCTAGACTGTTAGATACCATCCTCATGCTTCATGCAGATCACGGTGGTGGTAACAACTCCACCTTTACCAATGTAGTGATCTCTTCTACAGGCACTGATATTTATTCCACAGTCTGCGGAAGTATTGGTTCCATGAAAGGCCCAAGACACGGCGGCGCAAACATCAAGGTTGCGGAAATGATGGATGCGGTTCTGGAAGAGACCGGCGGATATACCGCAGATGATAAGAAGATAAAGACAGCTGTCAATAAGCTGATGGACGGCGAATTATATGACCGCTCAGGTCTCGTATATGGTTTCGGTCATGCTGTTTATACCATTTCTGATCCACGAGCAGAAATGCTCAGGGCCCGCTGCCTGGAAGTGGCAAAGGAAAAGAAGATGATGACGGAATTTGATTTCCGCCAGAGATTTGAGCGTATTGCCTTAGAGACCATGAAGGAGCGTAAGGGCGTGTCCCTTCCTACCAATGTGGACTTTTACAGCGGTTTCGCTTATGAAATGCTGGGAATCCCGAGAGACCTTTATACACCATTATTTGTGTGCAGCCGTATGGTTGGCTGGGTTGCTCATAACATTGAAAATAAGCTTTATGATGGAAGGATCATGCGTCCTGCAACTAAGTATGTAGGCGAAAATAAAGAATATACAGCAATGGAGGATAGATAGAGATGACAGATACAATTACAGTATTTAAAGGCGATGGAATCGGACCAGAGATCACAGACAGCGTTTTAAGAATCTTAGACGCTGCAGGAGCAGATTTAAACTATGAAGTATTCAATGTAGGCGCTGCAGAATACGAAGCACACGGCGAGCTGATCCCCAAAGAGGGCTATGCTTCTATGGAAAAGACCCACGTTTTATTAAAGTCCCCTATCACAACTCCATTGGGAAAAGGTTTCCGTTCCTTAAACGTTACTTTAAGAAAGAAATATGATCTTTACGCAAATATCCGTCCTGCCAAGACCAATTCTGCTGTAAAGACTGCATTTGAAAATGTAGATATCGTGATCTTCCGTGAAAATACAGAAGACCTGTATGCAGGCGTAGAAGAGATGATCGACAAGGATACTGTTCATTCTATTAAGATCATTACCAGAAAATGCTGTGAGCGTATCATCCGTGCTGCTTTCGACTATGCAGTAAGCCATGGCCGCAAGAAAGTGACCTGTGTTCATAAGGCAAACATCATGAAGATGGCAGACGGCATGTTCCGTGACATTTTCTATGATATCAGCAAGGAATATCCGGATATTGAAGCTGATGATAAGATCGTAGATAACGTAGCAATGCAGCTGGTCATGCATCCACAGAAATTCGATATCATCGTAACAGAAAACCTGTACGGCGATGTTTTATCTGATCTGGTCAGCGGCCTGATCGGCGGTCTTGGCTTAATGCCATCCAGCAATCTGGGCAAAGATTTCGCTATGTTTGAGGCAGTTCACGGCAGCGCGCCAGATATTGCAGGACAGGGAATCGCAAACCCGACTGCATTTTTATGGTCCGCATGCATGCTGTTAGAGCATATTGGAAAGAAAGACGTTGCGGCTAAGATCCGCAAGGCAGTAGACCTGGTACTGGAAGACGGAAGCGTTCTTACTCCGGATATCGGCGGAACTGCCACAACGATTGAATATGAGAAGGCGATTATTGCTCATCTGTAAAATGGATTATCTGTAAATTCCTGTCCCCCTGCGACTGCAGGGGGATTTTTACGTTATGGGACGATCAGGTAAAATCCCGGACGATCTTAATATATTCCTGTGCATGGTAAGAAAGATAACTTCCTTTTCTGAAGGCTGCAACAAAATCGACGGTCGTATTTGGGTTGCCCACAGAAAAAAGCACAGGTTTTTTCTTAAAAGGAATATGTTTTAAATGGGTTTCTGTTACAAAACAGGCTCCATATCCCTGGGAGGCAAGTTCCGCAGCAGCGGGAATGTTACCAGTCTGAAGGCATATTTGTGGGTGGATATGATAAGATTTAAACAATTGATCTACTGTTTGCCGGGTTCTTTGATCCGGTGGCTGCAGGATAAAAGGCTCATTTTCCAAAAGCTTCAGGTCAAGCCAGGGATATTTGCAGCCTTCTTTTTTTATGCCTTTATTTTTTAAAGGGTGGTCATTGCCAAGAACAAGAACAACTTCTTCATGACTGATGATCTGATAGTCAATATCCGGGCTTTTTACAGGCAGGTTAAAGAATGCAAGATCAGCATCGCCATTTAAAAGCATTCCTTCTAAAAGGCTGGAATGAGCTTCTCTGATCTCTAAGCGTACATTGGGATACAGACTTCGGAAAATAGGAAGTG
>CAVDQU010000123.1:0-8330 GCA_963611035.1 Agathobaculum sp. | reverse complement strand
CCAGGTTTTTAAGTGTCTGAAGGACTACCTTGCGGATCTGGTTGCCATACTGATTGATGACAGCGCTTTCCAGGTTAAACTCCACAGAACCATTTCCCGGTTCTACGGTTACCTGACAGTCACTGGATTCCAGTGTTCCTGCCATAGCCGGTTTCTTGATCTCCATACTTTTATAACCTCCTTTAAAGCTGTGCTCTACGGGATTTTTTACCTTCATCCCTGTTTCTGAGTTTATCATAAAAAATCATTCTTAAATATGCAATGGGGTTTTCTTACAATTTATTAAGGTTATCGATTTTCAGTATTTTTAGATCAAAACAATAAATATTCACAATTTTATTTTCCTGGACCATGAATTTTTGTCAGTTTTTCAACGCTCCATTTTTTCCAAAAGCGCTATAATACAGTCAGTGCAAAAATATTGATTACGACCCAATGAGCAAGAAGGTACTGGCTCTGGACTTCCAGGCACTGGTTGCCTGTGAAGTCGTATCCGCTACGGTTCCTGTTCATTTTCTTAATGAAGAGATCGTTCAGGGCGTCTTTGAACCGGAACTTTCCGAGATCTACTACAAAGCAGATCCGGCTCATCTTCTAGATCCTATTGAGATCGACCTGGATAATAAAGATCATAAAAAGAGAAGGAAAATAGCGATCACTGTTTTCCTTCTCTTTTTATGTACTTATCTGCTTTGTTTTATTTTTCAGATCAATATACTTAATTCCTACCAGCTCTTCTTTAACTTCGTATTCCAGCTCACCGAATATGGGTTCCACTGGCTTGCTTTCAGGTTTTCATACAGTTCTTCTCTTTCACCGGAGCTGTCACCTGTATCTTCTTCATAACCTTCCAGATAGCTCTGTACAAAAGAACCCCATGAGTCAAAGGCTCCCTGGATCTCTTTTGCAACCTCTAATGCCTTATCCAAAGCTTCTTTTTCTGTATAGTAATCTGCCAGATAATAAAATCCCAGATTAGACTCTGCGCGGCTGTAATCCCAGGCAGAACCGCTGTCTTTTGCAGAATCAAGAAGTTCTTCCAGTGCATCATCCGCAGATGCCTTATCTGTAACGCCCCAGCTCTGCTTTAACATTTTTCGTGTCTGCTCTCTGGTGGTCTTGTCGATCTCTGCCCCATTTTCTTCCTTGCCGTCTAACTTAAGGCTGCCGCCAAAAGCCCTGATATTTCCGCCATTGTGCTTTGTAAGAATGGCATAGGTGGCATTGATCCACTGGACGGTTTTATTGTTCATATACGGATTTGCCGTCTTGTTCAGATACTGCTGTCTGCTGCTGATGGCGGAAAAATCAGAATCTGTGCTGTCTTTGCTTTCTCCTGACTTCTTCGTTGCAGACGGGACTACCGCTCCTCTTTCATTAAAAACATATACCTTTCCGTCGATCTCCCGCTCACAGTTCTTTAATAAATGGCCGTCTTCATCCAGATAGAACCACTGGTTTCCTGATTTGCGGAAGGCATTTACCACTCTGGTACCGTCATCTTCATAATAGGCATAGGTATCACCCTCTTTCTGCCAGCCGGCAAATGCAGTCACAGGACTTATCACTGCCAGACTACAGACCAAAAGCATCATACCTCCTATGTGTCTGAAAAATTTTCTATCCATAAAATCTCTTCCTCTCATTTATCCTCAAACACAGTATAACACAGGCTTACCCATTTTCCAACTTACACATTTCTGACGAAATTCTTTCAGTCCGTTCTTTACTTCGTTTCTGATCGTTGATTTTTTATCAATTTTTTGTGCATTTTTTATCATTCGTTACAGAATTAAATACATTGTTTTAGGCACTGGTCACAAAACAAGTTCTATGCTAGAATGTAGCTGTAAAAATAAACAGTAAACATGATATAAATATTTGAATATGGAGGTTTTGGTAAATGGCATTACATGTTATGGATGAAGCAAATCGTTGTCTGGGATGTAAAGTTCCCCAGTGTCAGAAGGGATGTCCTATCAGCACTCCTGTCCCGGAAGTGATCAAGCTTTTAAAGGCAAATAAATTAGATGAAGCAGGAAAAATGCTTTTTGAAAATAACCCGCTGACTACTGTATGCAGCCTTGTGTGTAACCATGAAAACCAGTGCGAAGGCCACTGTGTTCTGGGACGTAAAGGCGCTCCGGTCCATTTTTCCACCATTGAAAGCTACATTTCCACTACTTACGCAAATAAAATGACCCAGGGACCGGCTCCTTCCAATGGAATGCGTGCTGCCATCATCGGCTCCGGCCCTGCAGGCCTTACTATTGCAGTGATCCTGGCAAGATATGGCTACAATGTAACTATTTTTGAAGGAAAAGACAAGATCGGCGGCGTTCTTCGCTATGGTATCCCGGAATTCCGCCTTCCAAAATCCGTGCTGGATGACTTTAAATACCGCCATCTGGACCTGAAAGGCATTAAATTCCGTCCCAATACCCATATTGGGGGCGCTATCGGCATTGATGACCTGTTCCGTGACGGCTACAAGGCAATCTTCGTAGGAACCGGTGTATGGAAGCCAAATGCCCTTCATATTAAAGGGGAGACACTGGGAAATGTCCACTTCGGCATCAACTATTTGAACAACCCGGACAGCTATCAGTTAGGAAAGCGCGTCATCGTCATCGGCGCGGGAAATGCAGCTATGGATGTTGCAAGAACTGCTATCCGCAAAGGCGTTCAGGACCTGACCTGCTTCTCCATTACAAAACAGGTAGCAGCCAGCAAGCACGAATTCAGCTATGCCCAGTTAGAGGGGGTTCAGTTTGAATATAATATGGCTCCTGTGGAGATCACAGACAACGGGGTTATCTTTAAGGATGTGATTGAAAATGAAGACGGCACTTTTACCGATGTTCCGGACTCCACCCATTTCTTCCCTGCTGACAGTGTGATCATTTCTATCAGCCAGGGGCCTCAGAATCGGATCGTCAACACCACGGAAGGTCTGGCTGCTACCAAAAAGGGGCTGTTAGTAGCCGATGAGACCGGACATACTACCCGCCCGGGCATCTTTGCTTCCGGTGATGTTGTAAATGGCGCCCGCACGGTAGTTGAAGCTGTAGCCCACAGTAAAGTGGTTGCAGAATCCATGCACCAGTATATGCAGAGCCTGAAAGACAGCAATGATGATATTGCAGAATAAACTATTTTTCCAGAAAATGTAAAAATGCTTCTTCTTGAAAATCTTATGAAGTAAGAGTATAATCGGGGATGTTGCGGATATTTTCGCAATATCCCCCTGTTTTTAACATTTTTTGTTAATGAATCTACAAAAGAAAAGAGAGTATTGTTATGAATCAGAAAAAAGTCACCCTCCGTGGAGAACTTGCCCTGCTGATCGTTATCCTCATCAACAGCATGGGCGTTGTTTTAATGCTGCGCTCCGGCTCCGGCATTTCCGCTATTTCCAGCGTCCCCTACGCATTTTCCCTTGTATTTCCGACCCTGACCCTTGGCACCTGGACCTATATTTTCCAGGGGCTTCTGGTTTTAAGCCTGATGATCTTAAAAAAGCGCTTTATTCCCAGCTACCTGTTCAGCTTTGTAGCAGGCTTTGCCTTTGGAAAAATGATGGATATCCATGAACTCTGGGTCAACGCACTGCCTCTTACTATCCCTCTTCGGATATTTTATTTTGTGGCAAGTTATCTGATCCTCTGCTTCGGTATCGCCCTTTCCAACCGCTGCAAACTACCGGTCATCCCAACCGACCTGTTCCCAAGAGACCTTTCCGAGATCATTAAAAAGCCTTATTCCAAAGTCAAGATCACATTTGATGTAACCTGCCTTTTCCTTACTGCCTGCATGACCTTCCTCTGCTTGGGACACATTTTCGGCCTTGGTATCGGTACTGTAGCCGCAGCGTTTACTATGGGAAAAATGATCGGACTGATCGGCGAGACCATAGATAAAAAAATAGAATTTGTTTCTGTATTAAGCAGGTAAAAACTGTATATAAAAGGGAACAAAAAGAGGCTCTCCCATCAGGTCAGAGCCTTCATTTCTTTAAATTTCGTCCGTTCCATTTTCTCTTTCAACGCCATACGGATATCTGCCAGATCTTCTTTTACCAGTCTCTTTTCTTCTACCAGGCACTCTCCTGCTACATATACATCCCGCACATTGGAAGCAAAGGCGCTGTATACCAATGCTGAATAGGGGTCGTATACAGGGAACATGTTGGGGGAATCGGTTTCTATGATCACCAGATCCGCTTCTTTTCCAGGTTCTAAGGAACCGGTCACATCGCCAAGCCCCAAAGCTTTTGCTCCTTCAATGGTCGCCATTTTTACGATCTCTTTTGCAGGGAAAGCGCTTCGGTCTTTCAACGTATTTTTGTGGAAGTTCTCACACATACGCATCTGGGTAAACAGATCCAGTGTATTGCCACTGGCAGGGCCATCTGTGCCCAGACCTACATTTACTCCCAGGCTGCGAAGCAATGCTACCGGCGCTACCCCTTTAGCGGCCTTGGTATTGGAGCCGATACAATGGGCAACATTTGTTTTCGTTTCTGCTAACAGCCTGCAGTCAGCTTCTGTCAGACGGATGCTGTGGGCCGTCAGTGTATGTACCCCCAAAAGCCCTAAAGAATTTAAATACTGCACCGGTGTCATCTGGTATTTTTCTGCCAGACAGGTCATCTCATAATCCATTTCCGCCGTATGAAGGGTAAACACTGTATTTCCCCTTATATCCGCTTCCAGGGCCATTTTCATATGTTCCCCGCTACAGGTAGTGGTTCCATGAGGCGTTAAGGCACCTTTTACTCTTGGGTGGTTTCTGTAAGACCGGATCAGATCCCAGCCCCGTTCCAGTGCCTCCTCGGCACAGGAGGCATCACAGGTGGCCTCTTCCATAACAGTCTCCCCTGCAATCCCCCGGATCCCCATTTGATCCATGACATGGGCTACTTTTTCTTCAAAATAATACATATCCAGGACCGTGGTCACACCTGAAAGTAGCAGTTCACAAATGCCATATCTGGCAGATGCCACCGCCAGTTCAGCATCCATTGCCTGAGACTCCATGGGAAGCAGAAATACCCGCAGGCGGTCCTTGCAGTCATCTCCTAACCCCCTGAAAGGGATCATCCCCAAATGGCTATGGGTATTGACCATTCCCGGCATGATGATGCCTCTGCGGGCATCCTTCTCCTGCCATATTTCTTCCCCCTGGGCCAGAGTCGACTTTTTTGCATCCAGTTCACTTTCCGGTCCTGCTTCCAGGATCTTTTTTCCGTTTATTATCACATAACCATGGTCCCACACATGCATCTGCTGATCCATGGTCACTACAATTCCATTTCGAATGATCGTTTTCACTTTCAGATCCTCATTCCATTTTTATCAAAATAAGTCTGGATCAGAGGCACTTTTTCCTGTGTCTTTACCTCTAACAGCCCAAAATCCGTAAGTTTCAGCCTTGGAGAAACAGGCAGACATAAGGTAGACATGGACATGATCACATTATTGTTGTCATAGCCCAGATCTTCCATGGCCTTTCGCACCTGTCCCAGCTGTTTTCCCAGCACAGACACCGGCTGATCCGATAAAATGCCGCCTACGGGAAGAGGCGCCTGAGCTGCTAGCTTTCCGCCGGCATACACCACATAGCCCCCCTGCAGTTCTCTCACCTGTTTCTGGGCAAGCTCCATATCTTCCTCACTGTTTCCCATAACAAGAAGATTGTGGCTGTCATGGGACCAGGTGGTAGCTGCTGCTCCCGGCTCTTTAAAAGTACCTTCTACCAGTGCTATGGCAACATTTCCATTTTTTCCATAGCGCTCATACACCACTGCTAGGGAAAGTCCTGCTTCCTTCCAGCAGATCCTTCCGTTTTTAACAGATAATCTACGCTTAACCGGTGTGGTAGCAGTGCCAAAATCCGATATCTTTATCACATTTACCTCTGCAAAAGCAGCCTCAGAAACTTCCGACTGGATCTGAAAATCCTCTTTTACAGCTTCCCGGCAATGGACCGAATGATAAAAATGCTCCGGGAAATCTCCCACAGAAAAAGACTTTTGTCCCTGAATTTCTGCCTGCTCTTCCTCCCGCGTACTTTTTTCATATACACAGCTGCCACTTTTAAACACCATGACCGGCTGCATGTCCTCTAAAGACTCTAAAAGGGCAAAATCCGCGATCTTTCCCGGTGCGATCATCCCCCGGTCATCTAAATGCATCCTTCTTGCAGGGGTCCAGGTAGCGCAGTAGATCGCCTTTTCCACAGGCATACCAGCCTCTACGGCCGCCTTTACGATCCCGTTTAGCTGGCTTTTTACCAGCTTATCTGCCATGGTATCGTCAGTCACCAGAGCTACATTTTCATATAACTGATCTTCGCAGACCACCTTTACCACCTCAGGCCGCAAAGACTTAAGCTGCAATTCCAGAAACATGCCAAGATCCGTTTTTTCCAATACAGACTGAGGTGTCTGCTGGGTATGGTCTGCATCCACCTCCTCGTAGATAAAACGGTTCAGATCTTCCCCGGAAAGCCCCGGACAATGGCCCTCAATACGCATCAAAGGGGCTTCTTCTTTGCAAAGCCGGATCATTTCCCTGGTCTTACTGTAGCCTTTGGCGCTTAGATCCTTAAAATTCATGATCTCACCCAGACAGAGCACTCCCGGCTCAGAAGCCATTTTCTTTGCGTCCTCCGGATAAAGGGAAGCTCCCGGTGTCTCCAGTGTTTCATTGGTAGCCGGCACACTGGAAGGGATCGCCCAGAAAATGTCCTGTTTTGTTTTCTGTCCCATAAAGCTTTTTATGCCTTCCATGCCAAATACATTTGCGATCTCATGGGCGTCAGCCACAACCGTGGTCACACCATAGGGAAGTGTGGTCCTGGAAAATTCCACCGGAGTTGTCATAGAACTTTCAATATGCATATGGATATCTATAAGCCCCGGTATCATATATTTTCCCTGAGCGTCAATGGTCTTTACCCTAGGACAAATAATTGCAGGGGAAACGCAATAAAACTTTTCCCCTGCAACTGCCACATCCCGCTTTTCAAAACACTGTCTGTAAGTCATAAAGACATTTGCGTTTTTAATAATAAGATCAGCGGTCATATATTCTCTCCTACTGGTTGATCGTTCTGTTCCACTGGTCGATCCAGTTGTTTAAGATCGGGTTTACAAAAGAATAATCTACAATCTTTGCGTTGTCAGCAGTCTCGCCGTAGGTCATATCCTTTGCTTCCTCTTCATCAAAGGTAACCTCTGTATTGGTAGGAGCTTCATTTAATGCCTTACCAGTCTTGGTCTGCAGCTCCGGACTGATGCGGTAGTTTAAGTATGCATAAGCCAGATCTTTGTTCTTGCAGTTCTTGGTAATATTAATGGTATTGAAGTTTGCGTAAGTTCCTTCTGGAGTTACGTATACCAGATCTGGATTGGCAGCTTCAATGGTAGGAACACCGAAATCACCTACAACAGCTGCTGCTACCTCACCGGAAGTAAACATATTGATCAGGTCAGAAGACTTTGTATAAGTCTTAACAAGGTTTGGCTTTAACTCAGCTAATGCCTCAAAAGCAGCCTTTCCTTCATCCTCTGCTACAGGAGTACCTGCATGGTCACCTGCTACATAAACCATAGCCGGTCCAAAGGTAGTTGTGATCTCAGGAATAGAAACCATTCCTTCCAAACGTGAGTCCCACAGATCATCAAAACTGTTGATCTCAAAACCGGTCAGTTCCGGGTTATAAATGATACCGATGCTGTTAATGGTATAAGGAATGCCCTGACCATTTTCAGCCAGCTCTTTTGCAGCCGGGATCAGGTTCTCAGCATTTGGGATCTTGCTTAAGTCAATGGTATCGAAAAGTCCCTCATCTGCGCCCTTTGCAGTCATAGCCTGGGAAAGCTCGATCACATCAATGGTAGACTCGCTGTCTGCAGCCAGTTTGGTATAACGGTCATTGGTGCCGCCTGTTTCTGTTACGATCTCACAGCCATATTCCTGCTCAAAAGGAGCATATACCTCATCCTCAGAGATATCTTCACTCAGTCCATAAGTAGAAAGAACCAGCTTTCCGTCTCCCTTAGAGCTTTCCGTATCATTTGCCTGGGAGTCTGCTGCCTGTCCCTTGGTATCTGCCGCCTGATCAGAGCCAGAGGCGCCGCCGCATGCGGATAACATCATTGCTGCACAAAGTACTACTGCTAATTTCTTTTTCATAATGATTCTCCTTCTTATATATAATATATAAATATTTTTTATCTTCTTACTAGTACATCGTTTCATAAATAACTAGCCTAATCACGTAGGATGCAGATTCGAGTGTGCAGTTCAAAAAACGCAGGCGTA
>CAVDQU010000122.1:0-8352 GCA_963611035.1 Agathobaculum sp. | reverse complement strand
ACGTAGCAATTCGGTATCAGAGGGGGCAAAATACCTTTTGACCCCAACATCATTACTTTAACATTAAAAGCGGATATAAGAATCCGATCCATACTACCATCAGAGCACCGCCGATACGGGTGGAGATGGAGGAGAATGCCAGAAGGCTCATTCTGTCACCTGCGGTTAAAACTGCAAGGTCACCGGATCCACCGATATTACAGCAGCAAAGGCCGGCTGTGATACCTGATTCGTAGCCCCACAGGCCAAAGAGGTGTCCAAAGATAATGGCACCAATGTAGGCGCCAAGTACTGCTAAAACAATGATAACTAAAGCTGCTGGTGTAAAGTAGCTGATCATGGTCTCGATACTGATGGAGTTGACACCGATACCTGCAATGATCGCTGGCAGAAGTCCTTTTAACATGAAGTTCATACCATTTACAGTGTAGTTGGTGATCTTTTCATCCATAATGCCCGTACATTTGATCACAACTGCAAGGATGATAGCCCACGCAAGACCAGCTATGACTTTGGTTCCGGGAAGCTTTCCTAAAATATTTCCTAACAGATAGATGCCAAGACAGATGAAGATACCGCCGCAGACCTTGGTAGGATCAGCGCTTAGTGGCGGAAGCTGTTCGGAAGCTTCTGTCTGCATAGCGCCGCCTTTACGAAGAATGGACGGGTTCTCTTCCGGAGATACCATGCCGAATTTTCTTAAGATTGGCTTGGAAAGAGCGCACATCAGGACTGCTACTACATTGGAAAGTGAAACATAGCATAAGAACATACCGGACATGCTCATCCAGTCTGTACCGGAAAGGTCGGTATACAGAGTAGGAATGGTTACAAGAGCACCGCCGGATCCGCCGGACATAGTAGGCGCGCCAATGTCAAAGATAGCATTTAACGGGCCGTAGCCGGTGATCAGACCGCCTAAGAAGCAGAATCCCAGTGCAAATGCCTGAGAGCCTAATACTGCAGGCAGATAACGGGAAATAGCGCCTAATAAGATCTTACGGTCCATATACAGGACAGAGCCGCAAAGAAGGGCTGCAATGTATACGTCCTGGAAACCGTATTTCATAAGGATGGAAACACCTTTTACAGTTGTTTCAGGAAGCAGGCCGAAATAGTTTAACAGCGCTGGTCCGAACATACAGAAGAGAACGGAACCGCCTAAGTAGTTGTTTACGATCGGTATGGTGTTGCCCAGCCAGAAGAACAGGCCGCCTACACTCATTAAGAATGCCAGTGTTCCTACCATTCCTACGCCTGTTGTTTCACCAATTTTTACAGTTGGCATAAAACCGCAGTAAGTACAGATGATGACTACTAAAAACAGTGGTACGAAGTACTTTGCTGTAAGTCCGCAGACTTTAAATTCCACTTTTTTACCCATTTTGATTTCCTCGCTTGTGATTTGATTATTCCGCAGGATCCGCAATCTCCCCTTTGATCGCGGATACAGCTGCTACCTCTGGTGATGACAGGTATGCTTTTGCCTTTGGAGAACCGTAGCGTCCTAAGAAGTTGCGGTTATTGGTTCCAAGGACTACCTCGTCATCGGAAAGCAGGCCCATGGTACGTCCTTCGCAGAAGGAGCAGTATGGTGGGGTTACATGCGCACCTGCTTCTACCAGTATCTGGATGTAGCCTTCTTTCATTGCTTCTTCCATGATACTGTTGGAAGCCGGTGTTACGATGCATTTTACGTGGGAGCTGATCTTTTTGCCCTTCATTACACTGGCAGCGATCTTTAAGTCCTCTAAACGGCCGTTTGTACAGGAACCGATGAATACCTGATCCAGTCTGACACCTTTTACCTCAGACAATGGATGTACATTGTCTACATACGGCGGACAGGAAAGTACCGGCTCCAGTTCTTCTGCTTTGTAGGTGAGAACCTGCTCGTACTCTGCATCTTCATCCGCTTTGACCCATTTTACATCCTCGTAGTCTACCTTACAATAATCAGCACATTTCTGGTCTGCTGCGAAAAGTCCGGCTTTTCCACCGCACTCTACTACCATGTTTGCAATGGTCATTCTTCCATCAATTCCTAAGGAATCAATGGCAGTTCCGCAAAATTCCAGAGACTTATAAGTACCGCCTGCTGCTCCCAGATCACCTAATACACGCAGGATAATATCTTTTGCGTATACATGAGGCGGAAGCACACCGTCGATCTGGATCTTGATACTGCTTGGAACTCTTAACCACATCTGTCCTGTGCCCCATACAGCTGCCATTTCCGTGTATCCAACGCCTGTAGAGAAGCAGCCTACTGCGCCGTAGGTAGGCGTATGGGAGTCTGTTACGAATACAATATCACCTGGCTTGGAATAGCCTAATTCCGGTACCAGCTGATGAACGATTCCCCCTGCTGCGTGGAAATGGCGGATGCCGTATTCCTTTACCAGCTCATAACCTGCTTCCAGACTTCGGGGATCTCCTTCCAGACACGCAGGCATCAGATGATCGTGCATGATCACGATCTTATCTGTGTTCCACACCTTTGTAAGACCCATTTTCTTCATTTTGTCACGAAGGAAGGCAGTGTAAATATCGTGGATCACAACACAGTCCGGCTCTACCACGACCAGATCTCCCGGCTTTACACTTTTTCCGCCGATATGCTTCATAATGATCTTTTCAGCTAATGTATGTCCCATATTTTCCCCTCCTTCCTATAACAGGCCTTTCTCTACTTTTTTCATAATGCTCTTTACCAGACCGCCGTCCATGATAATGTGGTACAGGTTCTCCGGGATAGCCGGGATAGCATAAGTCTTGCCGTCAGCTGTGATCTCCTGCTTGTCCAGATCTACCTTGATGGTATCTCCTTCATTTACATTATCAGCCAGATCCCGGCATTCCAAAAGCAGGATACCGTTGTTAATGGCATTCCTGAAGAAAATACGTGCAAATGACTTGGCGATGACGCAGTGAACACCATTTGCCACCAGAACCTCTGCTGCCTGCTCTCTGGAAGAACCGCAGCCGAAGTTGCTTCCTGCTACGATCAGGTCGCCTTCCCGGAATTTCGCTGCCAGATCCGGTCTTAAAGGCTCAAATGCATGGATCTTGATCTCATCCATAGTTTCATAATTTAAATGCTGTGTTGGGATAATGATATCGGTATCAATATCATCACCAAACTTCCAGCAACGGCCTTCAAAGGTAAGGGAATGTGTTTCTGTCTCTTCTTCCTCTGCCGGTGCCTCTTCTTTATATCCTAAGGTTCCAAGAAGTGCTGCTTCTACAGCAGCTTTGGTGGAGGTGAGGTAGGTCTTTGATGTCTCAAAACCAGCATAGCCAGGTTTATTTTCCAGGTCATTGGAAACCATGATTTCTGTCTTTCCAATACGTCCCTGAACCTCCGGACTGCCGCAGTGGTTGATCACCAGACCGCCAGCCTCTAATACATCTGTAATGTATCCGGCAGTTGCTGCCTTAATATAGGTATCTGCATCAGAAGGAGCTACGAGCAGGCGCAGGCCATAAGCGATCTTTCTTCCCTTTAACATAGAAGCCGCCAGCGCCAGTTCTTTTAAGCGGCCGCCTATAGTGCCGCCGATAAAGACGCTTTTGATTTTTACAGCAAACATTTCAGATAGCGGTTTGATCTCAGTATAGCCGCCTGGAAGGGCTGACAGTTCTCTGGTTTTGGCTGCAGCGAAGGTATAGTCTGCATTTTCTGTTTCTTTTGCATCTGCTGTGTTTTCTACAGTTACTGTTACTGCGCCAGCTTTTCCCAGAACACCACAAAGAGTCATTTTCTCAGACAGATCCAGACCATTTAAAGCGTCTCCTGTCAGCACCAGTTCCTTACCGGAAATGTTTTCTGCTCCCAGATCTTTTACCAGGTTTAATGCCATGTCTTTTACAGAAAAGCCTTCTGGCAGCTGTCCCGTTGTTTTTACAACAGTTTTCTCATTTTCAGGATCTTCAGCGGATCCTTCCAGTGAAAGTTCTCCTGTTTCCAGCACCTGTTTTAACTGTGCTTCATCTGCGCAGAATACTTTTGCACCAATGGCACCAGCTGCAGCAGCCGCCTTATCACAGGCAACAGCACTTTCACCAGCTTTTAAAAGGCCATTGGCTAACAGCACTGCGCACATGCCTTTTCCATAGTAGAGATCCAGATTTTCTTTTTCAGCCTTTTCCCGCAGTGCCTTTTGCAGCGCGGAGATCTTTGGTGAATTTGGAGGTACTACCTGATCAATGATGATCACAGTTTTTACAGCCGTTTTTTTGGCTCTGTCCAAAAACACCTGGGCCAGTTCGTTATCCTGGATCACGCACAGGTCGATTTTTTGTGTTTTCATGTTTCCCATTGTTTTTACCCCTTGTAACCTTTATTTGTTACCGTGTAATTTTTAGTCCTCTTTTTTCTCTTCCTGTCCCAGCTCCTCAAACAGCTCTACTGCCGGGATAATGGCAGATGCGCCGTAATAGAAAAATACAAGGCGGAGCACCTCTCCGATCTCATCCATGGTAGCACCCTTTTTCACTGCCAGTTCTCCATGTGTTTTAATGGTAACGGAATTGCCTGCGCAGCATCCCATAAGCATTAACATCAGTTCCATGTACTTGCCTGGAATATGGGTAATGTCCTGTTTGCAGATAGCGAACTGCTGGCTGAATGCCTGTAATAATTTAGGATCATTTGCCATTTTCTTGTGAATAGAAAGGACATTTCCACCTCTCTGTACTTTTAAACGCTCCAGGATTTCTTCGGCCTGAGCAATCTTTTCTTTGTCTTCCTGTTTCATATGTTGCACTTCTCCTTTGGATTATTTATTCCTTTCAACACTCCCGCAAAGCAGGGGGTATTATTCCTACTGGTACTTCTTCTGCAAAAATGCCGGCGCCAGCTCCGGGAATAATGCATAGGTCATCACATCTTCCTCGCATCTTACCAGTCCTGCGGCCTCTGCTTTCGCTTTCTCCCAGCCTGGCTCAATGAGACTTCCCGGGCGTTTCGTATTCATCTGACTATCCCCCAGAACTGCTGCTTTTAACTCCGGCGCGATCTCACCTGCCGGGCGTCCGTACATCCCCCGGATATAAGTCTTGCTTTCATTGGAGATCATCTTATAACGTTCTCCCATAAGCACGTTGATGGTCGCCTGGGCGCCTACCATCTGGGCAAATGGAGTCGCAAGAGGCGGATAACCAAAATCCTTATGTACCCGGTGTACTTCTTCTAACACCTCATTCATGCGGTCCTCTGCCTTCATTCCCTTTAACTGACTTTCCAGATTGGATAACATACCCCCAGGGATCTGATGCTTTAACACGCTGATATCTACGCCGGTACGCTTGCTGGCATTTTCCTTGTACTTTTCACGGATCATCTTAAAATAATCATTGATCTCCGCCAAAAGATCCATATTCAGATGAGGATCATAGCCCGTTCCCTTTAAACAGGTAACAATACTCTCTACCGGCGGGTGGGACGGTCCTAAAGATAAGGAAGAAACATCGCAGTCTACTGTGCATGCCCCCGCCTTAATAGCTTCCCAGTAACAAATATCTGCCATTCCGCCAATGCAGTGGGCATGAAAATGCACCGGAAGTCCTACTTCTTTTCTTACAGCGCTTATTACATCAGAAACCTGCTTCGGATTCATCATTCCCGCCATATCCTCAATATGGATAGCTTTTACGCCTAAAGCTGCGTAGTCCTTTGCCATCTGTACATATTTCTCTAATGTATGTACCGGACTGATGGTATAGCAGATATTGGCCTCTGCGATCTTGCCGTTTTTGATCACTGCCTTGATGGCTATCTCTGTGTTTCGCACATCATTTAAACCGTCAAATACCAGGAATTTGTCAATTCCCGCTTTTGCAGCCAGCTCCACAAACTTCTCTACTACATCATCCGGATACTGCTTATATCCGATCAGGTTCTGTCCCCGAAGAAGCATCCGCAGCGGTGTTTTCTTACAAAGCTTCTTAAACTCCCTTACACGGTCCCATGGATCATCCCCCAGGTAACGGATGGCTACGTCAAAAGTAGCTCCACCCCACATTTCAATACACTCATATCCTACTTCATCCATTTTCGGTAAGATAGGAAGCATATCTTCTGTACGGATCCTGGTAGCTAAAAGGGACTGCTGTCCGTCACGCAGTTCTACGCTGGTAATCTTAATAGGGCGTTCAGGAACTGTATCCGTCTGTTTTTTCCAGAAAAACATGTTGTACCTCCCCCTTGTCTGTTTTTACTTCTTTTATGAATGCAACGTTAATATTTTACTGTATTTCTTTTCACAGTAGTTAATTTATTAACCATTTTCTTTGAAAATCATACATCTTTTCCTAATAAATGGCAATAGATAATGGACATATATTTTATTTGAGTTTACTTTAAGTTAATATATTAACTTATATATTTCCTTTTCGTTGCTTTTAAAAAATGGGTATGATATGATATGCACAAAAGAAAAATAAGCGGCTGCGAAGCGGACATTTATTTTTCTTGTGCCATCAACGAAGGTTCCGCCTGCGTCAGCAGGCATCTGAGCGCGTCAGCGCGTGAACCTGAGTTTGCATGCCATCAACGAAAGAAAAGAGGTTCCCAAATGCCTACATTAAAAGATGTGGCTGCACTGGCAGGTGTTTCCGCTGCTACTGTATCCTTATATTTAAACGGAAAATCTGCCGGACGCATTTCCTCACAGAAACAAAAAGAGATCGAAGAAGCGCTGCAGCAGTTAAGCTATCAGCCTACACCTGCTGCCAAAGAGCTGAAACGTTTGAAAAATATCCCCCATGTATACACAGTGGCCGTATACTGGGCGGCAGATCCCCGTTCTGCCCTTTTAAGCAAGGTAATGACCGGCATCCAGGCATCTCTGTCAAAAAAGTCTGACGTTACCTTTAATATAGTCATCTGCCCCTATCAGCCGAATGAGCTGTACAAACAAAAGGGACTGATCGAACCTCATTTATACAACTATGACGCTGCCATCATCGCAAATACCTCCGCAATGGACATGGAGTATTTGGACAGCATTATGCCCGATATCCCCGTTGTCCTGTTAAACCGGCGCCTGGAACAGTACAGCTACGTATCCATCAACAACCAGAAAATGGGAGCTGCTCTGGCTGACATGATCGCTGACCGTGGTTTTAAACGGGTAGCGGTCTTCCGCACTCAATCACCTTATCTGGCTGTAAATGACCGTGTTGCCGGGTTTATAAATGGCTGTCGCACCAAAGGTGTGGAAATGCCAAATCATGCCCTATTCTACACAGACAATTCCACCGACGGTGGAATCCTGGCTGCAAAAGATTTTCTGAGATTGGAAGAGCGCCCGGAAGTAGTCTTCTGTGACTCAGACGCTATTGCCTTAGGAGCTCTCTACGCCTTCTACCAGGCGGGCGTCCACATCCCCAAAGACCTGTCCCTTTTAAGTATCGGACTACACCACTCTTCCACCAGCAAATGCTCTATCCCGCCATTAACCGTATCCGAAGTTCCCCTGATCCAGATGGCAGAAGGCTGCATGGACTGGGTGATCCGGGCACTGACTGGAAAATCAGGCGCTGCCACCGGGAAACCAGAGCACATTGAACTGGAAACCCAGATCATTGTGAGGGAGTCGTTTCGATAAAAGTGATAAAAAGGATTGTCGACACAATACATCGACAATCCTTAATTTTCCACCCAGTACATGGATTTTTTAATTTTCTAAGCCCTACACTTTATTCCTATAATCTTCTAACTGATGAAACACACCAATCACATTTACATTACCCTTATTTACACCGAATACAACCGTATAATTCATCTGTGTAACAACAGCCTCATGATATCCTTTTTTCTTTAAATACATATCTCTGCTTTCAGGAAACTGATATGGATTCTCTTCCAGTCGATCATAAATATGGTCAATCTCATCCAATAGATGTTTTGCAGCCTGCTCATTTCTCAGATGATACAGCAAATGGTATACCAGTTCATCCAACAGTTCCATTGCATGTTCTGTAACGATAAGTTTATATGCCATATTTTGTCCTCAATTCCTGCAGCGCTCCTCTGGCATCTCTCACATGTCCTGTTTCCACCTGCCTTTCGGATATCTCAATATCCCGGTAAACAGAAATCTGCTTTCTCATTTTTTCATAAGTCTCCATACTCATTACCACCATATCCCCATATCCATTTTTTGTAACATAGATCGGCTCTCCGGCTTTATGACACATATCAGAAATTTCAGATGTATTTTTTAAATCTTTGATCGGAATGATCTGTGGCATAGTCTACACCTCCTGTTGTTTTATAATTATGGATATATTGTACCATAATTATGGTATTTTATAAATGTAAAATTTTATTGATCTGCATATATA
>CAVDQU010000121.1:4180-8901 GCA_963611035.1 Agathobaculum sp. | reverse complement strand
GTTTTTTATATTTTTCCTGGCATTAACCGATCATATTGTACTACTGTTTTTCCAGTGCTAAGTATCGTCTTTTCTTTTTTGAGCAAGGTGTAAACCGCCTGTCCTTTTGTGTAATCTTTCTCTCCTTTTTGAAAGAAGGAACGGCAGAAAAAATGTCCTTCTTCTGTATGGCGATCAAGAAAAATATAGATATCCGTTCCTTTGTAAGGAGTAGACAGAAGATACTCTGCTTCTATCATTGAAAATGTTTGCAATTTTTCATTATAACGAAAAATCAGTTTATTACTGTCTAAAAAATGTTCTATTTTATCAAAAGGATCTATGCGATCTTGTATTTCCGGGAAATAACGACTTTTTTTAATATCTTCCATGCAAATCATTTTTGAAAGTATCTGTTGAAATATCTTTTCACGATTTCCTCTTGCCAAACGAAGATCCCGCAATTTATGTAATCCAACCAAATGATGAAACTCTGTCGGATCAAAGCGGAGGGTCAATTCTGTTAATTGATTTTTACGACCCAAAATAATATGATACTGAATATCCAATAACTGCTCAAAAGCTTTTGCGCATTCCAGTAAACGGTCCATTTTCTCCCCCTCCTTATGTATAAAAGAAAACCGCCCTGCATAAACAAGACGGTTCTGAGCATTTTCGTTCGGCCTATTTGACCTACTCCGGTTTGAGGTTTCACTGCACAACCCCTCTTGAAGACTCCGCATAGCAAGGCTTTCCGGTACGCTGCTATCCTTCAACGTCTGGACACACACACACTGTTGTCTGTCTGATACTATTATTATATAGTGAGGGGAGAATTATGTCAAGAAAATTCCGTCATCTTCCCAACTGTCCATACTTTTCCTTATCGGAAGTATAATCTACTCGTAATGCAATAAGGAATTTCAAAAAGTATTTCAAAAATCAAAGGAGAGTGCATTCATTATGAAGAAGCAGACAAAATTAGTTGCTGTATTATCAACAGCAGCACTGCTTGCTATCGGTGCATCCATGACATCTTTCGCAGCTACAGGCTGGGCAGAAGAAGATGGAACATGGGTATACTATGATAGAAACGGTGACAAAGTAACAGACAAGTGGGCTAAGTCCGGTAACAACTGGTATTACTTAGATGGAAACGGCGAGATGGCAGTAGATCAGCTGATCGAAGATGGCGACAACTACTACTATGTTGACGTAAACGGCGTTATGGCAGCTAACCAGTGGGTAGCTATCGATAACGAGGATGCAGGTCAGGATGACGAGCCAGAGCACTACTGGTATTACTTCCAGGCTAACGGTAAAGCATTAAAGCAGGGCGACAGCTCCAGCGTAGCTTTAAAGACCATCAATGGCAAGAAGTATGCATTCGATGACGAAGGCAAGATGCTGTTCGGATGGGTTGCTGCAGATAACGCAGAGCGTATCGACAACAGTGATAACGATGCATTCAAGGATGCTGATTATTACATCCGATAGGGAAAAGTATTAAAAGGAGCATTTTTGAAGATATTTTCGTTAATTTTTCTGGACTTATTTACTTAAAATAGTATATACTAATCATATAATTACTAATTGTATGATTAGCAAATTTGAGGTGACATATATGTTTATTGGACGTTCCAGAGAGTTAAATAAATTAAATACACTGTATAACAGCGACCAGTTTGAATTTGCAGTTTTCTATGGCCGCAGGCGTGTAGGCAAAACAACATTGATCAATGAATTTATTACGCAGAAAAAAGCTGTTTATTATATGGCAGTAGAGGGAACTAAGAAGGAGAATCTTACCGATTTGTCCAAGGCTTTTCTGCAGGAATCTCTGGCACCGCTATCCCAATTTAACGATTATGAAGATCTATTAGTTTATATCGATCAGCTGGCTTTAACTGGAGAACGTTATATAGTTGCTATTGACGAATTTCCGTATCTGGCAGCTTCCTACCCGGCAATCTCTTCTTTGCTGCAAAAGCACATTGACCACTGCTGGAAAAACAGCAACTTGTTTTTGATCTTATGCGGTTCTTCTATGAGTTTTATGGAAGAGCAGGTGCTTGGTTACAAAAGTCCATTATATGGCAGAAGGACTGCTCAGTTTAAGATCCATCCATTCACATTTTTTGAAGCAAAGCAAATGCTTCCAGCGTTTACTCCAGAAGAACAAGCTATTTTATACGGAGTAACTGGTGGTATTCCAGAATATCTTTCCAGAATAAATCCACATTTTTCACTGGAACAAAATCTGATTGAACTGTTTTTTGATGAAAGCGGCCGCTTGTTTGAGGAGCCCGTTAATCTCCTAAAACAGGAACTTCGTGAACCAGCTACGTATCATTCTATTATTTCAGCTATTGCAGGCGGCGCCAGCCGGTTAAATGAAATCGCCAGCAAAACAGGTATGGAAACCAGCGGATGCAGCAATCAGATAGCTTCTCTTATCGCTTTAGGCATCATACGGAAAGAAACACCTGTAACAGAACCTGCAACCAGCAGAAAGACGATATACCGCTTAGAAGACAGCATGTTCCTGTTCTGGTATCGTTTTGTCCGCCCAAATATCAGCGGCATTACCCGCGGTATTGGGGAAACAATTTATCATCAAATGGTCGCTCCAAATATCAGTGATTTTATGGGGCGTATTTTTGAAGATATCTGTATCCAGTACCTATACCATCCTCAGATTTATGCCACACTGCCATTTCTTCCTGGAAATATTGGGAAATGGTGGGGAAATAATCCCGTTGCAAAACGACAGGAGGAAATTGATATTATGGCTGTCCAGGATGATCAGGCACTGTTAGGCGAGTGTAAGTGGAGAAATGCCGATATCAACATGGAGATTCTCAGTCAATTATTGGAACGTGGCAAATTATTCCACTATGACAAACAATATTACATGTTATTTTCAAAAACTGGATTTACAAGAGACGTTGAAAAATATGCAGAATGCAGGTCAAATATAAAATTGATTTCTTTTAATGATATTTGTGATCTCTAATACAATAAACAGGAGGCCACGATCAATGGTCTCCTGTTTGCAAATCTTTTATTTCTTTTTCACCATGCAGCGCTTTTTGAAAAATGAAATTCCATAACATAAGATATCATCATAATCATCTTCAAATTCATTGGCATACATCCGGTCGTCGATCTGCTGTAAAGCAGTGTCGCATTCATTTTCCAAATTATCCAAAATTTTGGTATATTTTGCTTCAAAAATGGCTACGCGGGCATTAACAGCATCGTAAACAACTACATCACTCCGACCTTCACCATGCTCTTTATTGGAATCTACCATATATCCAGCGCCTGTAAAAATACCGGCAAGAAAAGCATGATAAAAATCTTCTTTATAATCATGGTAGCTGATGGTACGCCGTAAAAGAGCATTCATTTCTTTTGTGATGCGTTCACTGTCTCCATTCCAGACTGCAGCAAATAACGCATTTCGATCCCATTTTCTTGCGCTGTCATCAAACCATTTGATAACGGTTGTTTCGAAGATCTCTTTTATTTCTGCATTGGGGATAATAAGTGCCATTGTCCCTGCTGGCAATTCGCTATCATAATCAATTTCACGTAATCTTGTTAAATATCCGGTTAAATATAACATGCTCCAAAGATTATCTTCTGAAGAATGGAGGTAATCATATGTCAAATTTTCATCTATGCACTGGACAATATATCCGCCAGCCATCAGTATTTCTAATTTTTTAGTAATAGTACTGCCTGCATAATCGATAAATGACCGGATGATTGCATTATCACTGGTATTTTTCCAGTAACTAACAGGCTTTGCTTTAGGATTATGCTGAAGTTCAAAAAGATAGTTCATTACATCCATGGACAATAAACATCGTAATCTCCAAAATGATAACCGTCATACCATTTTTTTATATCCGAAGCATATTCTATTGCATCTGCATCCTGGAGCATCTGATCAACTTCACTTTGTACAAAGCCAAAATATTCATTTAACCGCGAGTCAGTGATTGTATCCGAAACAAAATTTTTCGTTCCTGTAAAAATGCTTTCTTTTGCAATTTTCAGACATCCAGTGATCACCGCAAAGCAAAGGGATGTATTATCTTTTAATGCCAGCATCAGGCCTTTCATAATATCCAGCATCTCATCGTAATAACCATGACTGCTTGCTTTCGCTATAGGGACATCATATTCGTCTATAAGCAAAACTGTGGGTTTTCCATAATGCTGCTGCATAAGCCTTGTTAAGAACAGAAGGCTGTTTTTGGTATCTTTTACAGAAGCAATTCCCCGTATTAACTGCTTTGCAAGTACTTTATCATATTCATTTATTTTCTCACTATCGAGCAGATACAGATGTTCTTTGTATAATTCCGAAATGACCATTGTGAACATATCGTAAGTTCCGGTAAAATTCAGGCCATCCACCTGACGAAATGAAACAAAAATTGTAGGATACTGATTCATCCATTCGCTGCAAAGAGATTGATAGTTCCAGATTTCCAGTCCTTCAAATATTTTTTTGCTGTTTTTCCTGATATCAAAGAAGTTTGCCAGCATACTCATCCCTAACGTTTTTCCAAAACGACGTGGACGCGTAATTAATGTTACTTCTGCTGTCTTTTTTAAAAGATCTGCAATCAGACCGGATTTATCAATATAGTAAAATCCACTTTTTCGGATTTTTTCAAAATCTGAAACTCCAACAGGAATATTCAAGTCCTTCATCTATACAGCTC
>CAVDQU010000121.1:0-4170 GCA_963611035.1 Agathobaculum sp. | reverse complement strand
CTTTCCAATATCGTTACACAAGCCTTCTACCATTTAATAATAGCATGAATTCTGTGGGCGAACAAGAAATAACCATCTACATATTATTTGGTGATGTTGGAGTCAAAAGGGATTTTTAGCCTGCATATACGAAAACTGCAGGACCGGAATAATCCTGATCCTGCAGTAAAAAATATAAGATATCAAATGTTTTAGAACAATTATTCCGCTGCTTCTTCACTCTCGGTCACAGCATCGCCATCCCAAACGCCATTAGCATCTACGTGATATCCATCTGGAGTATTGGCATCTTTCAGCATCCAGCCATCTTCATTCAGATAGTACCACTTGCCATTGCTGTCCTGTTTCCAGGAATTGGTCAGATAAGTACCGTCTTCCTGTTTGAACTTCCAGCCTTTATCGATCGGCTCCCAGCCTTTGTCTACGCCGGGACCGAGGTTTTTACTGCTGTTGATGGTAGTAGCATTTCCGTCCCAGACACCATTTTCGTCTACGTGATATCCGTCCGGGGTATCAGCATTTGTTACCATATAACTGCCGATGTTGAAATAATACCACTTGCCGTCGGTGTCCTCTAACCAGGTAGATGCTGCGTAGTAGCCATTCTTCTGCACATATCTCCAGCCATTATCGGTAGATACCCAGCCCGGCTTGTAGCTTACTTTATAGCCGCTTGGATTGATATAGGTTCCGTCCGGAGCATAAGTGTCAGAGAGCATATAGCCGTTTTCGTCCATATAGTAGGTCTTTTCTTCTACGGTCATCCAGCTGTTGGTTACAAAGGTGCCGTCTGCCTTGCGGTATTTTTTGTGACCGTCCTCGGTGGTTACCCAGCCGCTGGTTTCTGTTCCTTCGTAAGCACCGGCATCGGAGCCGTCAACATTGATCAGGTATTTACGCACTTCTGCCGGTAAACTGGAGGCGCTTACGCCGTTTGGCAGGTGTACTACATGGATATAGCGTTTATCGGTACTTAAGTTTTTATAGTTTGTCTTTAATACGATCTGCAAAGTGGACTGCGCACCTTCCGGCATAGAAGACCAGTTTTCCGGGATTCCCCATTTTCCGTCTACGTTTACCAGATCCGGAACTGTTCCCCATGGGCGGGAATAGGTCATTGGCTCAAAGGTATATGCATAGTCATATCCGCGGTTTAAAATCACATCGCTTTCCTGAATGGTATTTCCGCCCACCAGAATAGCAAAGGATACACCGTCACCACAGTCTACCGGACGCCACTCAAACAGGTACGCACCGCTGTTTTCGATTGCTACGCTGTTGGAAGTGTCTGCGAAGGCAGATACAGCAGAACCTGCGGACAATGCAAGTGCCAGTGCGAAAATAGCAAGTTTTTTCTTGAACATGTTCATCCTCCTTCATTAATGGGATTTTTATATATTTTGTCTGTTGAAACGACAAAAAGGGAGCGTCATGACTAACAATCAAATCATCAGTCACAACGCTCCCCCTTAATTTTTAAATGTTAAGCAATGAGTCGCTAATTATGGATTAGTCCTCTACGTAAACGCCAATGATCTTACCGCCAGTAGTGGTTACATATACATAATCATCGCCATCTTTGCACTTGCTCTTCTTGTCAACTACAGAACCAGAAGTATTTACCAGATAGTACTTATCAGATACAGTTGTTACATCATAAGCTTCCTTGATATCCTCTGTCTTCTTGGTTACAGCACCTGCATGAGATCCACCGATAGTGGTCTTGCCATTGACATCAGCTGGAGTAGTATGAGCTACCTCATCTAAGAATGCCTTAGCATCATCTAACTTGGTGTAAACAGTCTTACCATTTACGGTAGACTCCTTAACTACCTGATACTTCTCATCAGAGCCAGCCTTGAGCAGCATACCAGCTAAGTAGAACTTGTCATCCTTCTCACCGTATACACCAGCACCCTTGTTAGAGCCGGACTTCTCGAAGTAGAAGTTGAAGCTGTCGCCATCGATAGTGATAGAAGTCTTGTTAGTCTTCATAGCACCATCTTCGCCACCGCCGAAGTAATAGCAGTCAAAGCCGTTCTCTGCATAGTAACCAGCAGCATTCTCGATGAAGTCATCTTCGGTATCGAAGTTATAAACATCATCATCATCAGCCTTAACAGTTAAACCGTCAGCATCTTTTCTGATGAACTTCAGTCCGCTTACCATACGGCCGTCGTTACGGAATGCATACTTCTTGCCCTTGATAGTCTTGAACTCACCTGCATACAGGTTGCCAGATCCATCTGCATAGTACCATGCATCTTCATCATCGTTGTACTTGCTCTCGTTCAGATATTCAGCAGGAACTACCTTGAACCAGCCCTTGCTTACGCGAGAACCATCTTCAACAGAGTTGAAGTATCTCCAAGACTGAGAGTACTTAGCGCTGATACCCTTCTTCTCAACGTCACTTACAGTAGCTACGCTTGTAGAAGCTTTCTCCTTGTCTAAGGACCACTCAGCTACCATTGCGCCGTACTGGTCAAAGGTATACTTCTTACCATTGATAGTCTTATCTTTGGTTTCATCAGAATCAGAAGAAGCTACCTTCTTACCATTGGATTTGAAGTAGAACCAACGGCTCTGATCCTCATCCTCGTTGAATGCTGGAGCAATCTCATAATCGTTGGTTGCTTCATCATATGTAATATCCATCAGCAGCCAGCCTGTGGTCATAGCACCATCATCTTCGCCGCCGAAGTAGTAATCGCCTTCCTTGAAAGCATCACCGTCTGTATTGTCGATACGCTCTGCGCTGTCAGCAGCTACCCAGCCATACAGCATCTTGCCTTCGTCATCGAATGCATACTTCTTGCCGTTAACGGTCTTTAAAGATACGCTGGAGCTGTCGCCCTGCTTTAATGCTTTACCGTTAGCCTGGAAGTAATACCAGTAGTGCTCTGGCTCGTCATCCTGACCTGCATCCTCGTTATCGATAGCTACCCACTGGTTAGCTGCCATAACGCCGTTTACGTCAACATAGTAGTAGTTGTCGCCATCTTCGATCAGCTGATCTACTGCCATCTCGCCGTTTCCATCTAAGTAATACCAGTTGTTACCGGACTTAGCCCACTTGTCTGTTACTTTGTCACCGTTTCTATCATAGTATACCCATGTTCCATCTTCTTCTGCCCAGCCTGTAGCTGCGAAAGATGTCATGGATGCACCGATAGCAAGCAGTGCTGCTGTTGATAATACAGCAACTAATTTTGTCTGCTTCTTCATAATGAATGCACTCTCCTTTGATTTTTGAAATACTTTTTGAAATTCCTTATTGCATTACGAGTAGATTATACTTCCGATAAGGAAAAGTATGGACAGTTGGGAAGATGACGGAATTTTCTTGACATAATTCTCCCCTCACTATATAATAATAGTATCAGACAGACAACAGTGTGTGTGTGTCCAGACGTTGAAGGATAGCAGCGTACCGGAAAGCCTTGCTATGCGGAGTCTTCAAGAGGGGTTGTGCAGTGAAACCTCAAACCGGAGTAGGTCAAATAGGCCGAACGAAAATGCTCAGAACCGTCTTGTTTATGCAGGGCGGTTTTCTTTTATACATAAGGAGGGGGAGAAAATGGACCGTTTACTGGAATGCGCAAAAGCTTTTGAGCAGTTATTGGATATTCAGTATCATATTATTTTGGGTCGTAAAAATCAATTAACAGAATTGACCCTCCGCTTTGATCCGACAGAGTTTCATCATTTGGTTGGATTACATAAATTGCGGGATCTTCGTTTGGCAAGAGGAAATCGTGAAAAGATATTTCAACAGATACTTTCAAAAATGATTTGCATGGAAGATATTAAAAAAAGTCGTTATTTCCCGGAAATACAAGATCGCATAGATCCTTTTGATAAAATAGAACATTTTTTAGACAGTAATAAACTGATTTTTCGTTATAATGAAAAATTGCAAACATTTTCAATGATAGAAGCAGAGTATCTTCTGTCTACTCCTTACAAAGGAACGGATATCTATATTTTTCTTGATCGCCATACAGAAGAAGGACATTTTTTCTGCCGTTCCTTCTTTCAAAAAGGAGAGAAAGATTACACAAAAGGACAGGCGGTTTACACCTTGCTCAAAAAAGAAAAGACGATACTTAGCACTGGAAAAACAGTAGTACAATATGATCGGTTAATGCCAGGAAAAATATAAAAAAC
>CAVDQU010000120.1:0-8905 GCA_963611035.1 Agathobaculum sp. | reverse complement strand
TTGTTACAGTTCAGCCATGACATCTTCTTGTTTCCATATTCATGAAAACAAGAAGCTTGGTGGTTCCACCATATGCTGATTTGAATGAGAAAACGCTTATGCAAGCAAGCTTGCAACACATTTTCTCGTTCAAACCAGCGCATGGCTGAACTGTAACCTTTTAATTCTGATCACTGCAGCTCTCCGAATTTAATCTGTGCAGCCTTTGTGATCAGCTCTGCAGCCTCGTCAATACTGTAATATGCACTGTTAATGCAAAGATCGCTGTTTAAAGTATCGCCCTTATATCCTGGAATATATTTTTTATGGTAACTTTCTCTGGCTTTATCCGCCTCATTGACAGCCCGTACTGCTTCCTTTTCCGTCATGCCGAAATACTCCACGCAGTTCTTCACGCGTACTTCATAAGGCGCATAAATATAGACGCGCAAAAGCCGTTTTTCTTCCCTCAGGCAGTAGGCTCCGCAGCGTCCTACAATGATACAGGAGCCTTTCCGGGCAAAGTCCCGGATGATGCTCTGCTGCACCAGAAAGATCTCATCCTGCACATCCGGAGTTCCCAGACCAAAAGGATAACTGTGATAAGAAAACCAGGAACGTGTATCTTCTTCCTCGTGGCTGATCTCCTTAATGGATGTATTCATCCGTTTCGCAGTTTCCTCCACAATATCCCGATCCATAAAATCAATGTGAAGCTGCCGGGAAAGTTCCTTTGCCACCAGCCGTCCAAAAGAACCGTACTGTCTGGAAATGGTGATCACATATTTTTCCATGCCTGCACCTCCGATCAAAGTACCTTATTCAGGAAACTGATAGTACGTGCTTCTTTTGGATTTAAGATGACTTCCTCAGGTGTTCCTTCTTCTACAATGTAACCGCCATCCATAAAGATAACACGGTCAGCCACTTCTCTGGCAAATCCGATCTCATGGGTTACGATAACCATGGTCATGCCTTCTGCTGCCAGCTGTTTCATAACTGCCAATACTTCACCAACCATCTCAGGATCCAGAGCGGAAGTCGGCTCATCAAATAACATAATATCCGGTTTCATGCAAAGTGCCCTTGCAATGGCAACACGCTGTTTCTGACCTCCGGAAAGCTGGGCCGGATATGCATCTGCTTTTTCTGCCAGATCTACCCTCTTTAACATTGCCAGTGCCCGCTCTCTGGCTTCTTTCTGATCCGCCTTTTTTAATTCCACCGGAGCCAGCATAAGATTGTGGAGCACATCCATATTATTAAACAGATTAAAATGCTGGAACACCATGCCAATGTTCTCCCGCACTTTATTCATATTCACTTTGTGATCCGAAATATTCACACCGTCTACCCAGATCTCTCCGGCAGTCGTTGTCTCCAGCTTGTTTAAGCAGCGCAGGAAGGTGGATTTTCCGGATCCGGACGGTCCTAAGATAACCACTACCTCTCCTTCATGGATCTCTGTGGAGATATCCCGCAGAACCTCCAGGTCTCCGAAGCACTTCCGAAGCTTTTTTACCCGGACTTTGACATTTTTATCGTTTGACTCCACGGTTCATCCTCCTCTCTACGATCTTTGCAATATAAGACAGCGCAGTGATCACGATCAGGTACATAATTCCCACAATCGCCCAGGTCTCAAAAGACCGGAATGTGTTCGCCTGCACATTTTTTGCAGCCAGAACCAGTTCCGGAAAACCGATTACAGACAGGATCGATGTATCCTTTACTGTGATGATAAACTGGTTGATGATGCTTGGTATCATGGTGCGGATCGCCTGTGGGAGAATGATCTTTCGCATTGTTTTCCAGTACGGAAGTCCCAGAGACCTTCCGGCTTCCATCTGGCCGATATCCACAGACTGGATACCGGCACGGATGATCTCGGCCATATATGCACCGCAGTTTAAGGCAAGACAGATAACACCGGCCTGAAGCGCTGACAGTGTAAATCCATTTCCAATGCCCCAGATACTGTTGAGCAGATAGGGAATACCAAAAAATACAAAGAATGCAAGCACGATCATCGGCACACCACGTATTACGAATACGAAGATCTGTGCAATGACGTTGCATACCTTATTTTTTACTACACTGAGAAGTCCGAATGCCATTCCCAGAATACACGCAAATATCAAACCTAAGAACGCAAGCAGCAGCGTCCGCCCCATTGCCAGCAGAAGAAGCTCTCCGTAAGTGGTGATAATCTTGATCATAATACCTCACCCTTCTTTATCAATGTCTGTTACTCTCCTAAATACTTTGCGATGATCTCATCATAGGTACCATTTTCCTTAATGTCTTTAAGGCCCGCATTAAACAGGTCGATCAGCTCCTTCTTGCTGTCATCAAAGATCGCAAAACCATATTCAGCCGGATCATTTCCTGTTCCGTCCACCAACTTCATAGCAATACCGGTATCCTTGATGTTGCTTGCCATAATAGGAGTATCATCGAAGCATGCTACCACCTGGCCTCCTACAACTGCCTGGTACATGGTTGGTGAATCCTCAAAATAAGTGATTTCAAAGCCATATTCATCCTTCAGACTTTCTGCATAATCTGCACTCATAGAAGCTGTCTTAACTGCCACCTTCTTGCCCTTCAGATCGTCAAATCCTGCAATATCAGAACTTTCTGCAACAGCCATGCTCTGATTTGCATCATAGTAGCCGTCAGAGAAGATCCAGCCGGAGCTCTTACGTTCATCTGTAATAGATGCACCTGCGATCATTCCATCTGCCTGACCGGCCTGGCATGCTGCGATAGAAGCATCCCAGCCAAGTACCTGCACCTCATAGTTAAATCCCTGATCCTCTGCCACTGCTTTCAGGATATCCATATCGATTCCTACGAAATTTCCGCTTTCATCTGTGTACTCAAATGGCTTAAATGCAGTATCTGTTGCAATGATCCAGGTCTTATCAGAAGCCGCTGCCGCCTCTGTGGATGCTGCCTCTGCAGTTGTTTCTTCTGCCTTTGACTCTGCTGCCGTCGTACCTGCAGCGGTAGTATCTGCGGTTGTACTTCCGGAGTTTCCGCATGCAGTCATTGCTGCTGCCATTGCTGCTGCCATTACCATGATCCATGTTTTCTTTTTCATAATATGATTCTCCTCTCTTTTACCTGACGGAAGAAACCTTCCATCTGATCTATCCTCACAGCCGTCCCTGCGGCTTGGGATCTAATTATCCTGTGTCGTGCAGGCATCCACAAACGCCTGCACGACTGCCTTGCAGTCGGGATCCCTTTCAAAGGCAAATTCCGGATGCCACTGCACTCCCACAATAAAGGTTTTATCCGGCACCGTAATCGCTTCCACCAGCCCGTCCTCTGAGTATGCCATAGCCTCAGCTTTCGGGGCCAGATCCTTAACAGCCTGATGATGATAACTGTTTACCCCATGCTCTCCGGCACCGATCAGTCCTGCCAGAAGTGTTCCCTCTTTTACGGTAACTTTATGCACCGGCCGATCATAGGGAGCTGTCATATGATGTTCCGTCTGTGACGGATGTTCAGACGGAAGATCCTGATATAAAGTGCCGCCCAGCAGCACGTTCATAAGCTGTATGCCCCGGCAGATCCCCAGAACCGGTTTATCCTCCTGTAATGCCTTCTTAAACAAATATCCTTCCATCTGATCGCGGCTGCAACACGGGATACCGCAGCTTTCTGCGGCAGTCTCTCCATACAACGCCGAATCTACATCATGACCGCCGGTCATCAGAATGCCGTCACAAAGCCGGAAGCACTCATCCAATTCTGCATGATCTGTGGTCAGCGGAAGCATGATCGGCAGCGCATTACATGCTTCAAGCACTTTCATATATCCGGGAAGCATCCAATAACTGTCCCTTTCATCATCATATAAAGGAATCAGACCAATCCTCTTCATCTTATCATTCATCTCCTGATATCACATTATACAAAAAGAGCCTGCACTCTCTCCTTTGATGCGGACTCCTTTGTCTTTCACGCATAATATCACTATGGCTTTAAAAAGTCAAGTTCTTCCTGTTCTTTTTCTGTTTTAACGCTATTTTAGTGAACTTCACTTTATTTTCTTAAGTTCGTGCCTTATTTTTTTAATTTTCCTGTTTTATCATCTCTGATATTTCTGCAAAAAACACCCCGGACCGGTCAACATCCACCGGTCCGGGGTATCTTACTGTAACCTATTCATCACCGCTTATGCAAGTGCTTCTTCTTCATTTTCTAACAATGTACTCTCGTACTTATCCAAAATGATAGTCTGTATCATTTCTCTTGTACCGGAATTGATCGGATGAGCAATGTCGCGGTATTCACCGTCTGCTGCCTTGCGGCTTGGCATGGCGATGAACAGTCCCTTCTCACCTTCGATCACTTTGATATCGTGGATCACGAATTCATTGTCTAAGGTAATGGAGACGATCGCTTTCATCTTCCCTTCTTTCTCCACCCGTCTTACTCTCACGTCTGTTACCTGCATGCTTCAATACTCCTTCCGTTTCCTCCGTCAGCCCCCGTGCTGCACCTCTTCTGCAGGAATCAGAAGAACGAGCCGCACTTTGATGTAACTTTGCTACAGTGTGTAGCGTTCGTTCTTCTCAATGACGATCTTAATATTTTCAGGTGTTCCAATATGTGTTGTGTTGGCACGGATGGTGTCCCGGCTCTCAACGATACAGTTTTCAATCACCGTATTATCACCGATATAAACGTCATTTAAGATGATAGAGTTTTTAATGATGCAGTTGTTTCCAACGTATGCTTTCTTAAAGAGGATGGAATTTTCCACCGTACCATTTAAAATACAACCACTGGATACAAGGCTGTTCTTAACAACAGCACCCGGATTGTATTTTGCCGGCGGAAGATCATCGACCTTGGTATAAACATCCGGATACTGTTTGAAGAAATAATCTCTTACTTCCGGCTTTAAGAAATCCATGTTGGTCTTATAGTAAGAATCAACAGTAGCAATATTGCTCCAGTAGCTGTCTAACTTATAAGCATAGATTCTCTTTAAGTTCTTATAACGTACCAGGATATCATTTACCAGGTCGTATCTGTCTTCTGCTGCGCAGCGCTCCAACAGTTCGATCAGCTGTCTTCTGCGGATGACATAAATACCACAGGAAATGGTGGTAGCGTCAGAAGCCATTGGCTTTTCTTCAAAATCAGTGATGCGTCCGTCGTCGTTTAACTTAACGCATCCAAAACGGGTAACATCTGTTCCCTCTTCCATATCCTTGCAGACAACGGTGATATCTGCTTTCTTCTCAATATGGTATTCCAGGACCTTGTTGTAATCCAGCTTATAAACGCCGTCACCAGAGGTGATAACTACATATGGCTCATGGCTGTTCTTTAAGAAAGTCAGGTTCTGGCAGAGAGCATCTGCTGTACCACGGTACCAGTCTCCGTTTTCAGGAGTAATGGATGGTGTGAATACATACAGTCCGCCCTGCTTGCGTCCGAAATCCCACCATTTGGAGGAACTCAGATGAAGATTTAAGGATCTGGAGTTATACTGTGTAAATACAGCCACATTCTGAATGTGGGAGTTTGTCATATTGCTTAATGCAAAGTCAATACTGCGGTAGCTTCCTGCAACCGGCATAGCAGCCACTGCTCTTTTATTGGACAGTTCCCGCATCCTCTTGCTGTTACCACCTGCTAATACGATACCGATTGCTCTCATTTCACGCCACCTGCCTTTATAATGTAATTTCCGCTTGCCAGTAATCCATCAGGATAGTCGCCTACGGTGGTCTCGCCTGCTATGGCGGTATTCTTTCCGATCTTTACGCCGTCCGGGATAATGGAGTTCTCGCCGATAGTAGCCAGGTCGAACTGATATACCTTCTGGTCATATGTACTTGGTGCGTATTCTCCAACACCGATCTGAACGTCGGAACCAACTTTTACATTTTCTGCGATAATGGCTTTTTCAATGGATGTACCTGCTCCGATGACGCTTCCCTGCATAACAATGGAATCGCGGACTACAGCGCCCTTTGCAATGGTAACGCCTGCGCCGATTACGGAGTTGACAACTTCACCGTAAACTTCTGTGCCTTCGCCAATGATGCTACGCTCAATGTGAGCATCAGAAGCAATGTACTGCGGCGGGATCACATCACTCTTTGTGTAGATTTTCCAGTATTCTTCATACAGGTTGAACTCAGGAATGATATCGATCAACTCCATATTTGCTTCCCAGTAAGAACCAAGAGTACCTACATCCTTCCAGTAGCCATTGTACTCGTAAGCGAAGCTGCGGTCGCCCTTTGCGTGGCAGTATGGGATGATATGTTTACCAAAGTCACATCCGGGCTCGTCCTTCATCTTGATCAGGGCTTCTTTCAGAACCGGCCAGCTGAAGATATAGATACCCATGGAAGCCAGATTGCTTCTTGGTACAGCCGGTTTTTCCTCAAACTCTGTGATACGGTTGTGTTCGTCTGTGATCAGGATGCCGAAACGGCTTGCTTCCTCGATCGGTACCGGCATAGCAGCAATGGTGATATCCGCATTATTTGCCTTGTGGTAATCAAGCATTACTTCATAGTCCATTTTATAAATGTGGTCACCGGAAAGGATGAGCACATATTCTGGATTATATGCCTCCATAAACTCCAGATTCTGATAAATAGCATTGGCAGTACCGGTATACCAGTCACTTCCTTTGCTTCTTTCGTACGGAGGTAAGATCGTCACGCCGCCAACATTTCTGTCCAAATCCCACGGAATACCAATTCCGATATGTGAATTTAAACGTAAAGGCTGGTACTGTGTCAGAACGCCTACGGTGTCAACACCGGAGTTGATACAGTTACTCAGCGGAAAATCAATGATTCGGTACTTCCCCCCAAAAGATACCGCCGGCTTGGCTACTTTCTGTGTCAGAACGCCAAGACGGCTTCCCTGTCCGCCAGCTAAAAGCATGGCAATCATTTCTTTTTTAATCACGTTATCACCTCTTGCTGTTATATAATTTTGTAAGAATCATTATACCACAAACGCTGTAAATAGTATACAAATTTTTTAATATTTTTTACGTTTTTTATGCAGTTTTCCGACTTTTTTCGACGTATTTATTTATATTTTACACTTCTTTCAACATATAGTGCTTACCGTTTTTCCCGGGCACTATATACCCCCACCATTAACCGGATAAGTCTGACGGTTATCCCGTTTCCTCTTATCAGAAGACAACTCTGAATAAAGCAGGTAACTGTGCTAAAACGCATGAAAACCTTGAAACCTTACGTGAAATACCTTATAATATTCAGTAATATTGCATTTTTGCTTTTAGAAATTTTGTATTGGAGAAAAGGAGATATTACTCATCATGGATTTAGTTACAGTAAGAGAGCTTTATAAAAATCCGGAAAAGTTCCTGGATAAGGAAATTACCGTAGGCGGATGGATCCGCAGCCTTCGTGATTCCAAGGCATTCGGTTTCATCGTTATCAGCGACGGAACTTATTTCGAGACACTTCAGGCTGTTTACCACGATACACTGGATAATTTTGCACTGGTTTCCAAATTAGGCGTCGGAACTGCTATTATCGTTAAAGGTACTTTAGTTGCCACTCCGCAGGCAAAACAGCCATTTGAGATCCAGGCTGCTGAGGTTACTGTAGAAGGCCCGTCTGCATCTGATTATCCTCTGCAGAAGAAACGCCACTCTTTCGAATATCTGCGTACCATCGCACATTTACGTCCAAGAACCAATACTTTCCAGGCAGTGTTCCGTGTACGTTCCCTGATCGCATATGCCATCCACCAGTACTTCCAGGAGCATGATTTCGTATATGTCCACACTCCACTGATCACAGGAAGCGACTGTGAAGGCGCCGGTGAAATGTTCCAGGTTACTACTTTAGACTTAAATAACGTACCGAAGAATGACGACGGCACCGTTGATTACAAGCAGGATTTCTTCGGAAAGCCAACCAACCTGACTGTAAGCGGCCAGTTAAACGTAGAAACCTACGCAATGGCATTCCGCAATGTATATACCTTCGGACCTACCTTCCGTGCAGAGAACTCCAACACCACCCGTCATGCAGCTGAGTTCTGGATGATCGAGCCGGAAATGGCTTTTGCCGATCTGGATGACAATATGCGCGTTGCAGAAGGCATGTTAAAATATGTTATTAAATATGTATTGGAACATGCTCCGGAAGAAATGAACTTCTTCAACAGCTTCGTAGATAAGGGTCTGTTAGACCGTTTAAACAACGTTCTCAACTCTGAATTCGGACGCATCACCTATACCGAGGCAGTTGACATCCTTATGAAGCACAATGATAAGTTCGACTACAAGGTATCCTGGGGCTGCGACCTGCAGACGGAGCATGAGCGTTACCTGACCGAAGAGATATTCAAGAAGCCGGTATTCGTTACTGATTATCCAAAGGAGATCAAGGCCTTCTATATGAAGATGAACCCAGACGGCAAGACCGTTGCTGCGGTAGACTGTCTGGTTCCCGGGATCGGCGAGATCATCGGCGGAAGCCAGCGTGAAGATGACTATGACAAGCTGGTTGCAAGAATGGATGAGCTGGGACTTAAGAAAGAGGATTACGGATTCTACCTGGATCTTCGTAAATACGGTTCCACCCGTCATGCAGGTTTCGGACTTGGCTTTGAGCGCTGCGTAATGTACCTGACCGGTATGTCCAACATCCGCGACGTTATCCCATTCCCAAGAACTGTTAATAACTGCGAACTGTAAGCATTATCCGGCGCAAAACATTTACTTTTGTTTTGCGCCATTTTTGAATATGTGATCTAAAAAGGAGAATCTTTTAAGTAATTAAAAGCATTGACATTAGTGATTAAATGTGTTTCAATGTACTCAAGGAGGTATTGTTATGAACACTTCTAATATCACTAATTATAAACCAAAAGATTTTGCTGAATTATT
>CAVDQU010000119.1:0-9003 GCA_963611035.1 Agathobaculum sp. | reverse complement strand
GTTTCTGGCAGAAGCCGGTATTTCTCCTGACGAACAGGAAAAGCGGAATTTATAAAAATTGAATTTTGGAAAGTAATCATTACCAGGAAGGTGTGAACGTCATATGATAGGCGGATCATATCTTCCTGTTTTGTTTTAAAAGGAGAACGAAAAACGTGAAAAAGAACTGCAAAAGAATTTTACTGGCAATGATAGCAGTCCTGATGACAGCAGGTGTTGCAGGCTGTGGAAAAGAAAATGGTGGGGCTGGTGAGCAGGCTGGAGAGGTAAAAGAACAGACAGACCAGTCAGCACAGATGGAAAACGAAGAGAAAGACTCCGTTATCGTAGTTATGGGCCCGTCTTCGGAGCCGGAGGCTGGTTTTGACCCGGTGTATGGCTGGGGCGCGGGGGAACATGTGCATGAACCGCTGATCCAGAGTACATTGACTGTGACAAATAAAGATCTGACCATTGGATATGACCTGGCTACAGATATGGAGACTTCCGAGGATGGCATTACATGGACGGTAACGATCCGGCCGGATGTGAAGTTTACAGACGGAGAAGCGCTGACAGCGGAAGATGTGGCATTTACCTACAATACACTTCGTGATAACAGCACTGTAAATGATTTTACCATGCTGGATGAGGCAGAGGCCACCGATGATACTACTGTGGTATTCCATATGAAACGGCCTTATTCTATTTGGCCATATACCATGGCGATCACAGGCATCCTTCCAGAGCATGCCTATGGACCAGATTATGGACAGAACCCTATCGGTTCTGGTCGTTATATTATGAAACAGTGGGACAAGGGCCAGCAGGTGATCTTTGAGGCAAACCCGGATTATTACGGGGAAGCGCCGAAAATGAAACAGGTGACCGTCTTGTTTATGGAAGAAGACGCAGCTTTTGCGGCAGTCCAGGCGGGAGAAGCAGATCTTGCATACACAGCGGCTTCCTATTCAGACCTGACGGTAGACGGTTATGATCTGCTGGCATTTAAAACAGTAGATAACCGTGGATTTAACCTTCCAACCGTTCCTTCCGGCGCAGTAACAGCAGACGGTGTGGCAGCAGGAAATGATTTTACCAGTGATGTAAACGTGCGCAGAGCCATTAACCTGGGCATTAACCGGGAAGAAATGATCGAGCATGTGTTAAATGGATATGGCAGTCCGGCATACAGCGTCTGCGATAAGATGCCATGGTACAATGAAGCTTCTGAAACATCCTATGATCCGGATGCGGCAAAAGCATTGTTAGAAGAAGCCGGCTGGACAGAAGGAAAAGACGGGATCCGTGAAAAAGACGGCGTTCAGGCTGGATTTACATTAATGTACCCGGCCAGCGACTCTGTCCGTCAGGCGCTGGCAGCAGATACAGCCAACCAGTTAAAAGAACTGGGCATCCAGGTATCCATTGAAGGCGTAGGCTGGGATACAGCTTATGACAGAGCACAGTCCACTCCCCTTATGTGGGGCTGGGGCGCCCACACACCAATGGAATTTTACAATATTTACCATACAGCCCAGAACAGTTCCTTTGCAGAGTATTCACCATATTCCAACGAAAAAGTGGACGAATACATGGATCAGGCCCTTGAAAGCCCGTCTCTGGAAGAGTCTTATGATCTTTGGAAAAAGGCACAGTGGGACGGAGAAACTGGTGTGACCCAGGAGGGAGACATCCCATGGATCTGGCTGGTAAACATTGATCATCTTTACTGGTCCAGAAAGGGACTTCATGTGGCTGACCAAAAGCTGCATCCACATGGACATGGCTGGTCAATCGTAAATAATGTGGATCAGTGGACCTGGGAATAAGATCATTGTGGAAAACAGTTATTGTGGAAAATAGCTGGACGTTTACAGAAGATAGTTAGGAGCAGATAAGTTTGAAGAAGCAGGCTATATTTATCAGTAAAAATTTCATACGGATGCTGATCCTTCTGTTCTTTGTCAGTATTGCGGCTTTTGCCCTGGTTTCCATGGCGCCTTTGGACCCGCTGCAGACTAACGTGGGCCAGGCGGCTATGGGTTCCATGAGCCCGGAGCAGATTGAACGCCTCCGCCTTTACTGGGGCGAAGGGATACCGCCATTAAAGCGCTATCTTGCATGGGCGGGGGATTTTATCCGGGGAAATATGGGAATTTCCCTTTTATATCACCAGCCTGTAGCAAAAGTGATCCAGGTCCGTTTCGCCAGTTCTGTATGGTTAATGGCGGCTGCGTGGATCTTGTCCGGGGTTACCGGTGTGATCCTTGGGATAGCAGCAGGAGCCAGAAAGGGAAGTTTTGCTGACCGTGTGATCTCTGCATATGCATTGGTTACAGCCAGTACACCGGCTTTCTGGGTGGCTCTGGTGCTTCTTATGGTATTTGCCGTGTGGTTAAAAGTTCTTCCTGTGGGATTAAGCGTTCCCATAGGAGCGGATGCAGCCACTGTTTCCATTGCAGACCGCATCCGTCATGGCATATTGCCGGCGGCGGCTTTAAGCCTTACAGGCATTTCCAATATCACCCTCCATACCAGGGAGAAAATGATCCAGGTCATGGAAAGTGATTATGTGCTTTTTGCAAGAGCCAGAGGTGAGAGCATGAGTTCCATTATTTTAAGACATGGGCTCCGCAACATGATCCTTCCGGCGTTGACCCTGCAGTTTGCTTCCATCAGCGAGATCTTCGGCGGTTCTGTTCTGGTGGAACAGGTATTTTCCTATCCGGGACTGGGCCAGGCGGCAGTAAGCGCAGGGCTTGGCAGTGATATCCCGCTGCTTATGGGTATCACGGTGATCAGCGCGGCAATCGTGTTTGCAGGCAATTTTATTGCCAATATTTTATATGAGATCATAGACCCCAGAATGAGGAGAGGCGCAAAATAAGATCTGCAGCCTTGAAAATGGGGATGAAAGGTAATGATAGTTTGGAGAAGTATTTGAAACGGACAGAGGGGATAAGCAGCCGGCGCGTGCTTATGACGGCACTTATGGCACTGGCAGTATTTATCATCGGGGCAGTGCTGGTGGCAGGTGTCTGTCTGAAGGAACAGGCGCTGACTACGGATTTTACAAGGAAAAATATAGCACCCTGTATACAATATCCTTTTGGAACAGACTGGATGGGCCGTGACATGTTTGTGCGTACCCTTACAGGTTTATCCTTAAGTATACGCATTGGCCTGATCACATCCGCCTTCAGTTCCCTGATCGCAGTGGGAATGGGACTTGCCTGTGCGGCAGGCGGAAAATGGGCAGACGGCCTGATCAGCGGTTTTATTGATCTGGTCATGGGAATACCTCATATTCTGCTTCTTATCCTAATCTCTTTTGCACTGGGAAAGGGCTTAAAAGGCGTGGCAACAGGCATTATCCTGACTCACTGGACTTCTTTAGCCCGTCTGATCCGTGGAGAGGTGCTTCAGTTAAAGGAAAGCCATTTTATAAAGATCGCAGAGAAAATGGGTATGAGCCCGTGGCAGATCGGGATCAAACATATGATGCCCCATTTGCTGCCACAGGTATTAGTAGGAATGGTGTTGATGTTCCCGCATGCCATACTTCATGAGGCAAGTATTACATTTCTGGGCTTTGGCCTGTCACCGGAGCAGCCGGCCATCGGTGTGATCTTATCGGAAAGTATGAAATACCTGACTATGGGAAAATGGTGGCTGGCGCTGTTTCCAGGAATGTTATTGGTGCTGATCGTTATGCTGTTTCACGTGATCGGTGATACATTAAACAGTCTTTTGGACCCGTCCAGAGCACATGAATAGATGAACGGGGAAATAAAAGATAGAAGATGTAAGAAAGAGTACAGAAAGATTCCGAGAGAACATAAAGGCGGAAAGGAGGCGCAGGCATTAATGGAAAAATTCGAAAGAGAAGAACTTCTTTGCATTGAACATCTGGCAGTTACATTTACCCAATATGACGGCTGGTTTTCCAGAAAAACATTGCCTGTGATCCGTGATCTGAGCCTTAGCGTTTCCCGCGGGGAAATGGTGGCTGTGGTGGGTTCCAGCGGCTCCGGAAAAAGCCTTTTAGCCCATGCAGTTATGGGAGTTCTTCCCTATAATGGAAGCTGCGGGGGAGATATTTATTATAAAGGAAAGAAACTGACAGGGAAGCGGATCAAAAAGCTGCGGGGTCATGAGATCGTCCTGGTTCCCCAGAGCGTTTCCTATCTGGATCCGCTGATGAAAGTAGGAGAACAGGTTGCCGGGGCAAAAGACAGAAAAAGCCTGGAAAAAGGCCGCAGGGCC
This sequence comes from Agathobaculum sp., assembly GCA_963611035.1. Taxonomy (GTDB): domain Bacteria; phylum Bacillota; class Clostridia; order Lachnospirales; family Lachnospiraceae; genus Enterocloster. The sequence goes on along the minus strand of CAVDQU010000119.1, from coordinate 4,755 downwards.
CTGGAAAGATATGGACTTGATAAAGAAGTGGATAACATGTATCCCTTTGAACTTTCCGGTGGAATGGCCAGGAGAGTGCTCATTGGAACAGCGGTGGTGGAACAGCCAGAGCTGGTGATCGCAGATGAACCAACGCCGGGGCTTCACTTGGAAGCGGCTTTGCGGGTACTGTCCCATTTTAGAGAGATCGCAGATCAGGGGGCGGGAGTTCTCCTGATCACCCATGATCTGGAGCTGGCGTTAAAAACAGCGGACAAGATCGTTGTTTTCTATGCGGGAACGGCCGTGGAAGAGGCGGATACCGTGGATTTTAGCCAAGAGGCAGCTTTGCGGCATCCGTACACCAGGGCATTGTTTCGGGCTATGCCGGAGCATGGATTTGCCCCGGAGCCGGGCATTCAGCCTTATGTAAGAGATCTTCCTGAGGGCTGTCCCTATGGCCCCAGATGTCCGAAATATAAGGCTGAGTGCAGGAAAGAAATCCCTTATGTGAGCTATCAGGGGGGACTGGTGCGGTGTATCTGCCCGGGGGATGAGATAATGCCAAAACAATGGTCTGGTGAATGCACTTCATGTGGAAAGGAAGGTGCCAGGTTATGAAATTAGAGGCAAAAGACCTGTCTTTCCGCTATCACAAAGGAAACAGGCAGATATTAAACCATGTGTCCATGAGCCTTGACAGCAGTGACCGGCTGGGACTTGCGGCACCAAGCGGCTTTGGAAAGACCACGTTCTGTAAAATTCTGGCTGGTTATGAAAAGCCAGATGAAGGCCAGGTTTTGCTGGACGGAAAACCACTTTCAGAATACAAAGGCTACTGTCCGGTACAGCTGATCTGGCAGCATCCTCAGGAAGCGGTGAACCCCAGACGAAAGATGAAAACAGTAATGGAGGAAGGCGGCGTATTAGATGAGCGCCTGATCCATGGACTTGGGATCGAGAAGGAATGGCTGGAGCGGTATCCGGGGGAATTATCCGGGGGAGAGCTGCAGCGGTTCTGTATTGCAAGGGCATTAGGCGAGAAGACCAGGTTTCTCCTGGCAGATGAGATCACAGCCATGCTGGATCTGATCACCCAGAGCCAGATATGGAATTTCCTGTTGGAAGAAGTAAAAAGCCGGGAGATCGGACTTCTAGTGGTAAGCCATTCAGAGCCGCTGCTTGAGCGGGTCTGCACAGAACGGATCCAGTTGTAGGATTTTTAATAGAGTAATTGTGGATAAAAGGAGGAGAATGAAGCATGGATGTGCATAAGATGCTGGAACAGGTAAAAGCGGGCCAGCTGGACATTGCAGAGGCAGAAGAAAAGTTAAAAGATCTGCCTTATGAGGATCTGGGCTATGCAAAGCTGGATCATCACAGAAAACTGCGTTCCGGTTTTGGTGAGACCATTTTCTGTCAGGGAAAGCCGGACCCGTATCTTCAGGAGATATTCCTGAAATTTTACGAAAGAGACGGGGAAGTGCTGGGAACCAGAGCCAACAAGGAGCAGTATGAACTGATCCATTCCCTGGTGCCGGAAGCAGTTTATGATCCCATTTCCCGCATTGTGAAGGTGGAAAAGTCGGATAAAGAACGTGTTGGCTGTGTGGCTGTCTGCACAGGCGGTACAGCGGATATCCCCGTAGCAGAGGAAGCGGCCCAGACAGCGGAATACTTCGGCACAAAAGTAGACCGCATTTATGATGTGGGAGTTGCAGGCATCCACAGGCTGTTGAGCCAGCGGGAGCGCATCTGCAAGGCAAACTGCATTATCGCAGTAGCAGGAATGGAGGGGGCTCTTGGAACCGTGATCGCAGGACTGGCAGACGCCCCGGTGATCGCAGTACCTACATCCGTAGGATATGGCGCAAGCTTCCACGGGCTGTCAGCTCTTTTAACCATGATCAATTCCTGCGCAAATGGAATTTCGGTAGTAAATATTGACAACGGCTATGGAGCCGGATATATTGCAACACAAATAAACAGAATGGCGGTGAAGAAATAATGAAAAAAACATTATATCTGGAGTGTAATTCAGGAATCAGCGGGGATATGACCGTAGGAGCGCTTCTTGACCTGGGAGCAGACAGAAAGGTACTGGAAGACGTACTGGCAAGTCTGGGCGTAGACGGCTATTATCTACATTTTGGAACAACGGAGAAATGCGGCATCAAGGCATATGATTTTGATGTGCATCTGGAGTATGAAGAGCATGAGCATTGCCACGATCATGAACATATGCATGACCATGGAGACCATGATCACGATCATCATGACCACGATCATGAGCATACCCACGATCACATGCATCCACACACCCACAGAAACCTCTATGACATTTACACGATCATTGACCGCCTGCAGTCCTCTGACAAGGTAAAACAGCTGGCGAGACGTATTTTCGAGATCGTGGCAGAGGCTGAGTCCAAGGCACATGGACTTCCGATTGAGCAGGTGCATTTTCATGAAGTAGGTGCCATCGACTCCATCGTTGATATCATTAGTACTGCTGTCTGCCTGGATAATTTAGGTATTGAGAAAGTCATTGTTTCCCCACTTGCAGAAGGCCAGGGATATGTAAGATGCCAGCATGGCACACTGCCAGTTCCGGTACCGGCAACTGCGAATATTGCACAGGCATACGGCCTGAAGCTGCGTTTTACAGATGCACAGGGAGAAATGGTTACACCTACCGGTGCAGCAATCGCAGCAGCACTGAGCACAGGCGCTTCCATGCCGAAAAATTACCGCATTGTAAAGATCGGTATTGGTGCTGGAAATAAGGATTTTGACCATGCAAACATCCTTCGTGCCATGCTCATTGAAGAAGAGGAAGAAGAAAAAACAGACGGCTTAGAGCTGTTAGAGACCAATTTAGATGACTGCACAGGAGAAGCGCTGGGATATACCATGAACCTGCTGTTAAAGGCCGGTGCAAATGATGTGTGGTACACACCGATCTATATGAAGAAGAACCGCCCGGCTTATATGCTTTCTGTTTTATGCCGTGAGAGCAGCCGTGAGGCAATGGAAGATATTATCTTTACCCATACTACATCTATTGGTATCCGCCGTTTCCCGGCAGAGCGTACAGCATTGGACCGCAGAAAGATCCAGGTGGAAACTGCCTACGGGACTGCTGATGTAAAGGTTTGCAGTTATAAGGGAAAAAGCTACTGCTATCCGGAATTTGACAGTGTTTCAGAATTGTGTGACAAGCAGGAAGACGTAGATTTTAACACTGTTTACCAGGCAGCAACAGAGGTAGCTAAGAAACAGTTGTAAGTAAAGGAGACCGGAACAATGGAAGGACAGAATTACACAGTAAATGAACGACTGGAACAGTTAGAAGCACTAATGGGCAAGTACACAGCAGGGGGAAAAGACCTTTGCGTGGCTTTCTCCGGCGGTGTAGACAGCAGCCTGATCTTAAAAGCTGCTGTAAAGGCAGCTGCAAAAGACGGCAGCAAGGTCTATGCAGTTACCTTTGACAGCCGCCTGCATCCGTCCTGTGATCTGGAGATCGCAAACCGCGTGGCAGCAGAACTTGGCGGCGTCCACAAGGTGATCCATGTAAATGAACTGGAGCAGGAAGCGATCCGCATGAACCCGGTAAACCGGTGCTATCTGTGCAAAAAGCACCTGTTTGTAAATTTAAAAGAAATGGCAAAAAGCCTTGGTGCAGAGACGGTTATGGACGGAACCAATGAAGATGACCACCATGTATATCGCCCAGGTATCCAGGCATTAAAAGAACTGGGCATTGTCAGTCCGCTGGCAGAGCTGCACATTACCAAGGCAGAAGTAAAGGCCATGGCAAAAGAATGGGGCATTTCCGTAGCATCCCGCCCGTCAACCCCATGTATGGCAACCAGACTGCCTTACAATACACCGATCGACTATGATGTTATGAAGCAGATCGAAGTTGGCGAAGGTTATTTAAGAGAGCTGTTAGGGGGAAATGTGCGTCTGCGCCTTCATGGAAATGTAGTGCGTATTGAAGCAGATAAGACCTCCTTTAGAAAGCTGTTAGAGCACGGGGATGAGATTGTAAAGACATTAAAGGATCTTGGATTTGTGTACATTACCATGGATCTGGAAGGTTTCCGTTCTGGAAGTATGGATGTTGGTCTGGATAAATAGTAGAAACGGATGCCTTGGCTGTATATATTCAAGCCATGTGAATAGAATATTAAATGTGAACAATAAAAAGCTCCTCAACCCAATGGTACAGTTTGGGGTGGGGAGCTTTTCGACGTTATGTTGCAATATATTCTGTTGTAAAAACTACCGACTGCAGTTTCTGCAGGCATATTTATTCAGTGTGTAGTGCCTTCAACTGCCACAATATCACTTCCATTTTCACCAATAGCAGCGATCGCAGCTTCAATACCTCTTGCAATATCATGTAAATTCATGGACGGCGTAGCCGGACGGTTTACCACCTGATCCGGGATAAATGGAACGTGCATGAAGCCGCCTCGTACTCCTGGATAGTTTTTAGCCAGAGTATAAAGCACACCGTACATCAGGTGGTTGCATACAAAGGTTCCGGCAGAGTTGGAAACGCTGGCAGGAAGACCTGCATTCCGGATGCTCTGTACCATAGCCTTAATAGGAAGAGTAGCAAAATAAGCAGGAGCGCCGTCTTCAAAGATCGGTACGTCAATAGGCTGATTGCCTTCGTTATCCTTGATGCGGGCATCATCTAAGTTAATAGCAACACGCTCCGGTGTCAGGTCAAAACGGCCGCCGGCCTGACCGATACAGAGT
>CAVDQU010000118.1:0-9192 GCA_963611035.1 Agathobaculum sp. | reverse complement strand
GAATGGAATTATAAAGGCAGGTATAACAGCCAGGCACTTCTGTAAAGAAGTAGGAAGAATCTTCCCCGCCCATAGAAGCATGATCCAGTTCCAGGATGTCCTCTGCCGGGAATATCTTTTTCGCGGATGCGATAAAATCGGCAGTGACAGCCGGATCATTGATCACAGGAGGACATCCAGAAGGAACTTCCATTTCGGCAGCTGCGCCGTACATGGCAGCGCACTGCTTGCTGATCTCTTCCATGCGTTTTAGCAGGCGGCTGCGGACCTCCAGACTCTGGGTGCGCAGGCCGCCTACGATAGTAGCAGAATCCGGGATAATATTATAGGCCCCGTTTCCGGCGGTGATACCGGTGACTGTTAAAACAGAAGGTACATTATAGGTGGACTCTCTGGATACAAGGCCCTGAAGGTTGTTTATCACTTCTGCAGCGATCAGAATGGGGTTGATTGTCAGAAATGGGGTGGAAGCATGGCCGCCTTTACCATGGATGGTGATCTTAATGCAGTCGCTGGAGGCAAAAAGAGCACCGGTCTTCCAGAAAAGCTGACCGGATTTATTTCCATGCTGAACAATGCTTCCTACGTGAATGGCATAGATCCGGTTTACATGGGGATCTTCTAAAACCCCGTCCTTTAACATGGCTTTGGCACCGTCTAAGCCTTCTTCGTCTGGCTGAAAGATCAGTTTTACAGTGCCTTTCAGCTCATTTTCCATGTCTTTTAATATTTTTGCAGCTCCAAGGAGCGCCGCTGTGTGTGCGTCATGGCCGCAGGCATGCATTTTACCGTTGGTGGAAGCATAATCTACATTGTTTTCTTCTTTTACGTCAAGGCCGTCAATATCAGCTCTTAAAGCAATTACCGGTGCTTTGCCGGTGCCGATCAGGGCTGTGATACCGGAATGGTTCTCGTAAGCTTTCCAGGGGATGTTCATCTGGTCCAGACATTGACAGATATATGCGGCTGTCTTAGGACAATAAAGGCCGGATTCCGGGATCTGGTGCAGGTCGCGGCGCCATTTTATGATCTGTGTACTTAAATTTTCTGCCTGTTCTTTTATAGTCATCATGTCTGTACCTCCTGATCTCCTATTATTAGTCTAATTATAAAAATATAAATGATCACATTCTATCAATATCGGCACAAATTCTATCAGAAAACACAGTTTGACCACATTTTTATCACATTTATCTTTTATCATTGGTTGCTGCAAAGGAGAGCAAAGCGATGAAAAAAGAACTGATAGTAACAGCAATTTTAGCGGCTGTGGCAGCAACTGGATGCAGCAACAGCCAGGCACCTGTGCAGACAGAAACACAGGCAGAAACAACAGAAAAAGCAGAGGAATCCGTAAAGGAAGAGTCTCTTGAGGACCAGAAAGGCGACAAGGGAGATAAGCCGTTTTATGAAGGAATGGGAATGGCACAGACTCCGGATGTTTCGGAACTTCTTACAGGAAGCATGGATCTGGCTGATTATAAAGATAAATGGGTTTACAATGAGGAATATGACTGTTACAGTCTGGAATACGTGGTATACTGTGAAAATCCCGCTGATCCGGTAAAGGAGTGTATGAACATCTATGTGCCGGCAGCTTATATGAATGCAGATGGAACCATTAATGAGACTGGCCAGATTAATGGCTACACAGCCCAGACAGCGCCTATTATTTATAAAAATGGTATTGGTGGCTATGCAGAGGCAGATGCTTCTAAGATCTCTGACAAAAATAAAGAGTATCTGGAACAGGGCTATGTTTTCGTATCACCAGCCAGCAGAGGAAAGGAAACACAGGCAGAGGACGGAAGCTATATTGGAAAATCTCCCGCAGGTCTGGTGGATCTAAAGGCTGGTGTGCGCTTCTTAAAGGCAAATGATGCTGTAATGGCAGGAGATGCCAATAAGATCATTTCTATTGGAACCAGCGCAGGGGGAGCTATGAGCGCTCTTCTTGGAACCACAGGAAACAGTGAAGATTACAGAGTTTATCTGGAAGAGATCGGCGCGGTCATGGATTCCACCGATGATGTGTATGCAGCCCAGGTTTACTGCCCTATTACAGACCTGGATCATGCAGATCTGGCCTATGAATGGATGTATGAAGATATCCAGGATTACAGCAATGATATGACCGGGGAGACAGGTACTTCTTCAGATTTTGAGCAGGCACTTTCAAAAGAAATGGCTTCTGCCTATGCAGCTTACATTAACGGATTAGGCCTGAAAGATCCAGAAACTGGGGAAACGCTGACTTTAAGTGATGACGGAAAAAGCGGCAGTTTCTATGATTACATGTTAAACCAGACAGAAGATGCAGCAACCACCTATCTTACAAGACTGGAAGATGGCAGTTTGAGTGTTTCTTATTCACTGGATGATTATTTAAAGGGAAATTATACAACTTCCGGCAAAGGCCCGAATGGAAGAGGAACGGAAGTTGCAGGAACTGACCTGACCGGTTATCTGAAATGGGATGGAAAGGCAGCAAAGATCACAGATTATGATATGTATCTTTCAACATCTAACCCAAGAATGAAGAAGGTCATGGCTTTTGATAACCTGGAAATGACCGATAATTCTGCGGAAAATATGGAATTTGGAGATGAGACCAACCGGTATAAGCACTTTGATCCTTATATTGCGGACATTCTGGAAAATTTAAAGGATCAGTTCCCGGATGAGTATGAGACTTACATGGAAGCCTATGGTGATGTTTCCAGTGATAAAGAAGTGGCAGAGAGCAGAGCCCTGTTAAATCCTATGAATTACATTGGAACAGATAAACAGGCAGACACTGCAGACCATATCCGTATCCGGGTAGGAACAGAGGATGCAAATACATCTCTTTCTGTATCCGCAGTATTGGCTCTTGCGCTGGAAGATAAGACAGATGCAGATGTAGACTATGCATTAGTCTGGGCACAGCCACATGGGGATGCGGATTATGAGGGAGAACTGATCTCCTGGATCGACAGCATCTGTAAATAAATATTTTGCATATTAACGAAATCTGATTTAGAATTTTAACCACAGGGTCCAGATGGAAGTAGATATTTTCCATCTGGACTTTTTTAAATATTGTGTTATATAATGGACAAAGTGACATTTTAACCGGCATACCGCCTGCGCCAGCAGGCGGTTTGTTGCTATGCATATTGAGAACGCGCCGCTGGCGCGATGGTTGGTTATATGCTGATCTTTGCAAAAGAGGTAATGTTTTATGTATCATGATCTTACAAAGGGGAATATTTCACGTTCCCTGCTATTATTTGCTCTGCCTATGATGGCGGGAAATCTGCTTCAGCAGTTTTACAACATTGCAGATACTCTGATCGTAGGCCGTGTGCTGGGACGAGATGCTTTGGCGGCAGTTGGTTCTGCTTATACGCTGATGACCTTCCTCACATCTGTTTTTCTGGGCTTAAGTTTAGGCTCCGGAGCATTATTTTCCATTTATAAAGGCAGGGGGGATGAAAAAACATTAAAATCCTCAGTATTTCATGCCTTTGTGCTGATCATGGCAGTAACAGTGGTCTTAAATGTTCTGGTGTATCTGGGACTGGACGGGATCCTTGCTTTTTTAAAGGTGCCGGAAGAGGTATGGCAGGGAATGCGCCAGTATCTGCTGATCATCTTTGCAGGCCTGATCGCTACCTCTCTTTATAACTTTTTTGCCTGTCTGCTGCGGGCAATGGGAAATTCCACCGTGCCGCTGGTGTTTTTAGCAGTTTCTACCGTTATTAACATTGTGCTGGACCTGCTGTTTGTGGCAGTCTGGTCCATGGGGATCGGCGGAGCTGCGCTGGCAACTATTATCGCGCAGTATATTTCAGGTTTGGGAATTACTATTTTTGCCCTTCGCTGCTGTCTGCAGGTGATCCCGAAGCGTAGCGAATTGAAGTGGAATGGCGGTATTTTAAAAGAGATCGTCAACCTGTCTTCTATGACCTGTATCCAGCAGTCCGTGATGAATTTTGGCATCCTTATGGTCCAGGGACTTGTAAACAGCTTTGGTCCGGTAGTTATGGCGGCGTTTGCGGCAGCGGTAAAGATCGATTCTTTTGCTTATCTGCCGGTGCAGGATTTTGGTAATGCGTATTCAACTTTTATTGCACAGAACTATGGTGCTGGAAATAAAGAGCGCATCAAACAGGGAACAAAACAGGCCTTTGCATTGAGTATTCTGTTCTGTATTTTCATTTCTGCCCTGGTATTTATCTTCGCAGGACAGTTAATGAGTATTTTCGTAAGCAAGGCGGAAACAGAGGTCATTGCCAGTGGTATTCAATATCTGCGGGTAGAAGGCGCCTTTTACTGGGGTATCGGCTGTCTGTTCTTATTCTACGGTTATTACCGTGCTGTAAAACGGGCGGGAATGTCGGTAGTCCTTACGGTGATCTCACTGGGAATGCGTGTACTTTTGGCCTATGTCCTGTCAGCGAAAGTAGGAGAAGTTGGTATCTGGGCAGCGATCCCTATTGGCTGGGTGCTGGCAGATATTACAGGACTGGTGTGCATGGTGAAGTCGAAGGAATGATCTTATGGATTCTATGAAAAAGAAGATGCAGGGAGTGTCCATGCTCCCTTTTGGCCTTGTTGCCGGATTTGCCGGTGAGAAGGAAATTCGTATAACGCAGCTGGCGGACAATGGTTTGGTGTTCCGTACAGCAGAAAAAATAGCAGACCCGGAAATGTTTCGAGTCTGCTTTTATCATTATCCGAAGCTGGAGTATAAGCAGGTGGAACTGCATTCTTATTCCTATACACTGGAATGCAGTAGGGAATATGAATTTTATAATGATTATACTCTATATATGGATAATATGGATGAGACAGAAAAATGCGAAGGCCGGGAATATGGAAAATATAAAGAAGTTAGGGCATATCGGGAACAGGTACAGGCGCTGCTTTTGTGGTATGACCGCTATATCCGCCTGAAATTGACTGGGGATGAGAATGAACTTGCCAGTGCCATGACGGCTTATCCGGAAAATGAGGATGTGGTGACAGCTGGAAGCTTTGAAGAGCAGAAGAAACGGTGGTTTGGGTGCGAAAATAGGGATAATGGGGCGGTAAACAGAGCGGAGATCATGTCTGAACCAGGGCGTTTATTGAAGCAGTTTGAATGGGCTGTGGAACTGGATACACCCTGGCTCTATGAGGATTATCTGGAAGCAGATCTTAAAGTTTTTATGGATAACTACTGGAAGCGGAATCAGCTGTCTGGGCACTGGTTTTCAGGTATCCGGCCACAGCGGCTTTACATTGGAAATACCTTCTGTCATCTGCTTTTTCCCAAAGAAGATCAACTGTTTCTGCTGCTTGAAAAAGCCAGAAAAGAGGGCTTGCAGGTAACGCTGACTTTTTCTTATATCCGGGAGTTTATGCTGGAAAATGTGAAAATGTTATTGGACCGGCTGGAAGTTTGGTGTGAAGCAAATGACTGCGTTCTGGAAATACAGGTCAATGACTGGGCTATGGCAGAAATGTTAAAGGGAAAGAGGCTGCTTACTCCTGTCCTTGGCATTTTATTAAACAAGCGGCGGAAAGATCCAAGATTGCATTATAAGCTGGAAACTATGGCACAAACAGGAGCAGCGGCTGGAAGTAGATTCCTTGAAGAAAACAGTATAAATGCTGATTTTTACAGAAAACATCTGGAGAAAGAATACGGCATTGTGAGATTCGAGTGGGAAAGCTGCGGCTATGATATGGCGTTTCCTACAGGAAAAAACAGCCTGCATCTTCCCTTTTACCAGACCAATACATCCCAGTATTGCACACTGTATGCCAAATGCACCACGGGAGAGCGGGGAAAGCAGAAACTGGTAAAACAGTGTCCGGGATTTTGCAAAGATTATGCATTTTTATATCCAGATCATCTGAAAATGGTGGGAAGACATAACTCATTGTTTGCGCTGGATGACCGGATCTTTGCAAATGATCCAGGTTCTGGAATTGGAATGAAAACAAAAGAAATACTTACAAAATGGAAAGCAGCGGGAGCAGACCGACTGGTGGTAAATCTGCTGTAAAATATAGAGAGGAGAGAAGAATACAGATGAAGATGGTAGTCGGATTAGGCTCCATTGACGAATATATCCCCTATGTAAAAGCTGGAGCAGACGAATTTTTCTGCGGCTATGTGCCTTATTCCTGGACGGAAAAATATGGGACACTTCTGCCTCTAAACCGCAGGGAAGTCCTCTGCTCCAATGTGCAGTTAGGCGCATTCAGTGAACTGGAAATACTGGCAGCTATGATCAAAAAATACAAAAAGCCAGTGCATCTTACCTTTAATTCCTTATACTATATTCCCGAACAATACCCGGAAATTGCTAATATCATTATACGGTGTATGTCTATTGGATTTCAAAGCTTTATTATCGCTGACCCGGCGCTGCTTTTATACCTGCGTCAGCAGGGAATTAACTGTGAGATCCACTTAAGCGGTGAGACCGCAGAGGTCAACAGTGAAATGTTAAAAAACTTTGAGAAGCAGAACTTGAAACGTCTGATCTTTCACAGGAAAAACAGCATAGAAGATATGAAGTCCATTATCAGCAAAGCAGGTCAGCTCACAGAATTTGAAGCCTTTACTTTAAACGAAATGTGCCAGTTTACCGGTGCATTCTGCAATTCTCTCCATTGCGATGAAATGTGTCATCTTTGCCTGGTTCCTTATGAATTGGGGCGGGTCAGTGTAGCTGAACCAGCAGAAAAAGGCCAGAAAGACTTCATGTTACCAGCAAAATTTCAGACCAGTGAAAACCAAACGGAGAATTGTGAAACAGCAGAAAACGTGGACGAACCAGAATATGACGGCTACCTTTGTGGGCAGACCGGCTGCGGCCTTTGCGCTTTATACCAGTTGGAAAAAGCAGGCGTCACCTATTTAAAACTGGTAGGAAGAGGCAACTACACAGACTATATGGAGCATGATATCAAGAATCTTCGAAAGGCATTAGAAATATTAAAAGATGTCCTGGATATGGAAAAAACTGGAAATATCCCAGCCGGACCAGATGCAGAGCGCAGATATATTTCGCAGATGAAAAAGAAAATATTTGGCCAGGCTGGAAAGTGTAGTGGAATATGCTATTATCGGTAGATAGAAACTACATCAGTTTCTTACCATCAGCAAAGGCATTTCCAACAACATCGCCTAAAACAACGTACTTGTTGTTAAATGGGTCAAAGGTGATAGGCTGTGCTTTTGCGATGTCTACATTTCCGTTTTCGTCTAATACTTTTTCATCAACACTGACATTGACGATCTCAGCTACCAGGCGGCAGGTTTCTGCATCATAGCTTTTCAGTCTGCATTCTACAGCGATTGACAGTTCTTCAATAAGAGGTGCGTCAACAAATTCAGATTTTACAGCATGGAAACCGGCTTTTTCAAATTTGTCAGGTACCTTATTTGCGGAAACCATGCCAACATAGTCGCAGGCTGCCATGTGGGCTGCATCTGCCATGCTTACGGTAAAGGCTTTGCGTGCTAAAAGGTTCTTTGTGGTTTTATGGCCTTCGCTGATGCACATGGAAAGCTCATTTCCTTCGCTGATGCCGCCCCAGGCTGCATTCATTACGTCAGGAGTGCCATTTTCATCATAGGTTGCGATCATAAATACTGGCTGTGGATAGGTGTATGGTTTTGCTCCGAAATTCTTTCTCATGATAGATTCTCCTTATAGTTATTGATTATGATACTGTGATAAATTCTAAAATTGCTCAAACTTTATTTAATCCCAGGATAATTTCCCGGTCTTCACAGCTTCTTCGTAGCGTGAGATCTTAAAATCCAGCCGCTTGATGGTGCTTTCGATCTGGGCTTTCTGCTCCAGTAATGTTTCCATCTGCTCTTTTAAAAGAAGCATTCTGGCTTCAATAGTGGAATCTCCCTGCTGGCACAGTTTTACATATTCGATCATGGCTTCTACAGGAAGTCCGGCGCCGCGCATGCATAAAGCAAGCTCTACCCAGCCAAGATCGGCTTCTCCATAATCACGGATACCACCGGCAGTCCGGGTCACTGGCGGGATCATTCCCACACGCTCGTAGTAGCGCAGTGTATCACTGGAAATATTGTATTTCTGGCTTACTTCTTTGATGGTCATATTTTATTTTAAGCCTCCTTTTGGGTGTAAATTTTGATCTGCTAACAGCATTATATAACCTGGAGCTGACTCCAAGTCAAGGCACTATTTCTTTGGCTGGTAACGTATATCCGATACTGTATACACAGTGATAAAAGCATGTGGATCTTCCCTGTTGATATAGTTCATCAGCTTCTGGTATTCTGATTTATCTACAATGGTAATGATCTCATTGCGTTTTTCCATGTTGTAAGCGCCGATGGATTCATAGATGGTAGCGCCGCTGCGCAGGTCATTGATGATAAACTGGCGCAGTTCTTCTTCTTTTTTGGTGATAATGCAGACCCGGCGTTTTACATTGTGATTAAAGATAAAATGATCCAGGATAATGCCGTTAAAATAGGTTCCCAGGATACTTAAAACAACGGTTTTTTTGTCGTATACTAAAGCCGCGGAAAGGGCAACACACATGCCGGATAATGACATGGCTTTTCCAAGATCCATATGAAGATATTTGTTCATGATCTTGGCAACGATGTCCAGACCGCCGGAGGAAGCATTCCGGTTAAAAAGGATGCTTAGGCCGATGCTGACTGTTAAAATATAGCAGAGAACATCCAGTTCCTGACTGTCAGTTAATGAGCCGATATTAGGAAAGATCTTTTCAAAAAGGGCAAGAAAAAGAGGCAGCACAATACTGGTATATACAGTTTTGACCCCGAATTCCTTTCCACAGGTGAAAAAGCCGATGATCAGCAAAAGTACGTTTAGGATCATGGTGATGGCGGAAAGGGGCAGTGGAACAAAGTTGGATAAAATGATACCAAGACCGGAAATACTGCTTACGGAAGCATGGCTTGGCAGAAGAAAGAAGTACACAGCTCCGGCTACAATGGCCATAGCTGCTGTAAGGATCAGAGTTTCTTTGATCAGCTCTGTAACATGGTTGTTTGAACGGTTCATAACACACCTCTGTGGGATTATAATTGGTTACAGTTCAGTCGGGAACTGTAACTGGATTTGCAACATTCATTGTACCATAGCTTGATTATTTTAGAAAGCGGGGATATACTCTTAGCAAAAAGGTTTT
>CAVDQU010000117.1:0-9214 GCA_963611035.1 Agathobaculum sp. | reverse complement strand
CATCTAGAGGGATATAAAAGTATTTAGGGGGGCCGGACGGATTCCTCCGTCCGGTATGAGTATGAAAAAGCTTTGTGATTTCAAGTAACCACTTGAAACAAAGGCCTTGTCCACCTCTCGGTGAACGCTTATATAATACGGAATAAATGTGTCCAAAAAATGTACATAATATAAAAAAATAATAAAGAATATAAATAAGTGAAAAAAACCTTTGAAAACTTTCCAAGATTGTATATAATAGAAGCAACTTCAGTCTGCTCTGAGGCGTATTCATTATGCTTAAAGCGCAGGCCCTTTTTTGAGTTATTAAAGAAACTATTATAAGAAACAGTTATATGAAACTTTTCGTGACCCCACATTTTAGGAGGAAATAACTATATGTTTTCAATGATGTCCAATGACATTGGAATTGACTTAGGAACCGCCAGTATTCTTGTATATATCAAGGGAAAAGGCGTTGTATTAAAAGAACCGTCTGTAGTAGCTATTGACCGTGACACCAACAAGATCATGGCCATCGGTGAAGAAGCACGTCTGATGATCGGACGTACTCCTGGTAATATCGTAGCAGTCCGTCCTCTTCGTCAGGGCGTTATCTCCGATTACACCATTACCGAGAAAATGATGAAATATTTCATTAACAAGGCAGTAGGCAAGAGGACACTGCGCAAGCCACGTATCAGCGTATGTATCCCAAGCGGTGCTACCGAAGTAGAAAAGAAAGCAGTAGAAGACGCAACCTATCAGGCTGGTGCCCGTGAAGTTGCCATCATCGAAGAGCCTGTAGCAGCAGCTATCGGCGCAGGAATCGATATCGGAAAAGCATGCGGAAACATGATCGTAGATATTGGCGGTGGTACTGCAGATATTGCAGTTATCTCCTTAGGCGGACCTGTAGTCAGCACCTCTATTAAGATCGCAGGTGACGATTTCGACGAAGCCTTAGTCCGTTATATGAGAAAGAAACACAATCTTCTTATCGGTGAACGTACCGCAGAGGAGATCAAGATCAACATTGGTGCTGCATACCGCAGACCAGAAGTACAGACTATGGAAGTAAGAGGACGTAACCTGGTAACCGGTCTTCCAAAGACCATCGTAGTTACTTCCGATGAAACTCTGGAAGCATTAAGAGAACCGGCTCTCCAGATCGTAGACGCTGTACACAATGTCCTGGAGAGAACACCACCAGAACTGGCAGCCGACATTTTCGACCGTGGTATCGTAATGACCGGCGGTGGCTCCCTTCTTAGCGGATTGGATGCCCTGATCGAAGAAAAGACGGGCATCACTACCGTCATCGCAGAAGATCCGCTGACAGCTGTAGCAATCGGTACCGGCAAATTCATCGAATTCGCACATGGTATGACCTCCGCACTGGAAGCATCCATGGGAATCGGCGGCGGAAGAAACGACAAAGAGGACTACTAAATAAACGAAGGTCCCGCCTGCGATAGCAGGCAGTGGAGCGCGTCAGCGCGGGGGACCTGAGTGTACGATTTGATTGGCCGGGCTGCCGCAGCAATGCGGCGGCCTTTTTCATTACTATAAAATCAGCGTATAATGTAGCAACTGTCCCCATACACACATGCAGAGGAAAGAAAAATGGCAACTATCACAGGCTTTATTGAAAAAATAAAATTCAGAAATGAAGAAAATGGCTATACCGTCATGTCCGTTACAGACCAGAGTGACGGTGATGAAGTCATCATGGTAGGTACACTTTCCTACGCTGCAGAAGGTGATATGATCCAGGCGTCCGGCCGTATGATCGAGCACCCGGTATATGGGGAACAGCTGCAGATTGAAAGCTACGAAATGAAAACGCCCCAGGATGCAGAGTCCATGGAGCGCTATTTAGGTTCCGGCGCTATCAAAGGCATTGGTGTGGCGCTGGCAGCCCGGATCGTTCGCCATTTCAAAGCCGACACCTTCCGTGTTATGGAAGAAGAACCGGAGCGCCTTTCCGAAGTAAAAGGCATCAGTGAAAAAATGGCAATGGCCATCGCTGAGCAGGTAGAAGAGAAAAAAGGCATGCGGGAAGCCATGATGTTTCTGCAAAATTATGGCATTACCTTAAATCTTGCAGCCAAGATCTATCAGGAATACGGTCCCAAACTGTACAGCATTATCAAGGAAAATCCCTATAAGCTGGCAGATGACATTCCCGGTGTCGGCTTTAAAATGGCAGACGAGATTGCTGAAAAAGTAGGAATTTTCACAGACTCCGACTACCGCATCAAAGCCGGACTCCTTTATATCCTTCTTCAGGCATCAGCCAACGGTCACACCTATCTTCCCCAGAAAGAACTATTTTCCCAGGCAGCAGATCTGTTAAAAGTAGAGCCGTCAGCTATGGAAAAACACCTGATGGACATGCAGATCGACCGTAAAGTAGTGGTAAAAACAGTGACCGACAGCGAGCCGCCGGAATATCTGGTCTACTCTTCCCACTACTATTATCTGGAACTGAACACCGCCCGTATGCTTCATGACTTAAACATCCGCGGCGATATCCCGGAAGCAGAGATTCAGGCAAATCTGGCAAAAGTCCAGAAACGGGCCCAGATCCATCTGGACGAATTACAGGAAAAGGCAGTTTTTGAGGCAGTAAACAGCGGCCTTTTAGTGATCACCGGTGGCCCTGGTACCGGAAAAACTACCACTATTAATGCCATTATCCAGTATTTTGAAAATGAAGGAATGGAGATCCTGTTGGCAGCGCCAACCGGCCGTGCAGCCAAGCGCATGACAGAAACTACCGGTTACGAGGCGAGAACCATTCATCGTATGCTGGAACTGGTTCCCTCCGGGATCCCAGACTCCGGTTCTATGTCAGGAAACAACAGCTCCGGCAAAAACGGTTCCTTCAGCTCTGGCGGTATGCATTTTGACCGAAACGAAGAAAATCCTCTGGATGCAGACGTGATCATTATCGATGAAATGTCCATGGTTGATATCAGTTTAATGCATTCACTGTTACGTGCAGTAAATGTGGGAACCCGCCTTATATTAGTAGGTGATGTGGACCAGCTTCCAAGCGTAGGCCCTGGAAATGTGCTCCGCGATATCATCGAGTCCGGCTGCTTCAATGTAGTAAAACTGACCCACATTTTCCGCCAAGCAGCCCAGAGTGATATTATTGTAAATGCCCACAAGATCAACGAAGGTGAGCGGGTAGATCTGGCAAAGCGCAGCAAAGATTTCCTCTTTATCCGAAGGGACAATCCTGACGCAGTGATCAGTGCAGCCATTACTCTGATCCAGCAGAAGCTTCCCGGCTATGTCCACGCCCAGCCCGGCGATATTCAGGTGATGACGCCTATGCGAAAAGGCGCTCTTGGAGTGGAACGATTAAACCAGATCATGCAAAATTACTTAAATCCACCGGATCCGTCTAAAAAGGAGAAAGAGTCCGGCGGTATTATCTATCGCACTGGTGATAAAGTAATGCAGATCAAAAACAATTATCAAATGGAATGGGAGATCCGCAGCAAATATGGTATTCCCACAGACAAAGGTGCTGGTGTGTTCAATGGTGATATGGGCATTATCCGGGAGATCAATGAATACGCGGAAAATCTTACCGTAGAATTTGACGAAGGAAAAATGGTAGAATACAGCTTTAAACAGTTAGAAGAACTGGAACTTGCCTATGCCATTACCATCCACAAATCCCAGGGAAGTGAATACCCGGCGGTCATCATCCCTATGTATTCCGGTCCCCGCATGTTGATGACCCGGAACCTGATCTATACAGCCGTTACAAGGGCCCGTTCCTGCGTCTGCCTGGTAGGCCGGCCAGATGCATTTTATACCATGGCGGACAATTCCATGGAACAGAAACGCTACTGCGGTCTGAAAGCCCGCATAGAAGAAATATACGCCTGATAATAATTTAATAATTACGTTTCTTTAAGCTATCATATAAAACATTCTACAAATATTCTAATAAATCTGACTCTGTCTATAAGGAGAATATATGAATTACGTCATAAATATCATACTGGACCTGCTGTTCCCGCGCTGCTGTCCTATCTGCGGTCGGATCATTGTACCCAAAGAAGATCTGATCTGCCCCACATGCATAAAGAAATTGTCATGGGTCCGTGGCCCGGTGTGCAAAAGCTGCGGAAAGGAGATCATAAGCGGGACAATGGAATACTGCCCTGACTGCGCAGCTCATCCAAGATCATTTTCCCATGGAATGGCACTGCTCAATTATAATGAAATTTCAGCACCATCCCTGGCAATGATCAAATACCACAACCGCCGTGAATACCTGGATTTCTATGCAGAGGCAGCGTATCGGAGATATGCCGGGATGATCGCCCGACTGTCTCCAGGCCTTATCATTCCAGTGCCGGTCCACAAAAGCCGTCTGAAAAAGCGCGGCTTTAACCAGGCAGAGGAATTTGGAAAACGCCTGTCCCATTATTTTAAGATCCCCATGTCTTCCGAATTCCTGATCCGCTCCAAAAAAACAGCACCTCAGAAAGATCTGGGTCCGGCACTGCGCCTTAAAAACCTGGAACAGGCATTTTACTGCAAAAAACTGCCTGTCAGTGTGAAAAAAGTTCTCCTTATTGATGATATCTATACCACAGGAAGTACCGCAGAGGCCTGTGCCAGAGCCTTGAAAAAAGCCGGCGCTGAACATGTTTACCTTTTTGTGATCGCCATTGGCTCCGGCCGATGACAAAAATTTTGTATAAACTGAGAAAAAACCTGAAAAAGACCCTTTATATCTCTTGACGCCAGGAATATTTTTATGTTATAGTATACGGGCGAATGGAAGATGGGTCTTTTTTTTATGCTTAAAATTAAGACCGAGAAGCAAATTGAATTACGATAATTTAATGGAGGTGGAAGTCGTGCGCACAAAAATCACACTGGCATGTACAGAATGCAAGCAGCGTAACTACAACATGACTAAGGATAAGAAAACTCATCCTGACCGCATGGAGACCAAGAAGTACTGCAGATTCTGCAAGAGACATACGTTACACAAGGAAACAAAGTAATCCTGATCAGTAAAGGACGTGAAGTTATGGAAGAAAATACAGTGAATGCTGTAGAAACCACGGAAAAAGCGGCCAAGGCTGACCAGAAGACGGCTAAGAAGGAGAAAAAGCCAAGCTTTTTCAAAGGCCTGAAGACAGAGTACAAGAAGATCGTCTTTGCTGATAAGGAAACTGTTGCTAAACAGACAGTTGCAGTTGTGATCATGTCCGTTTTCATCGGCGCTCTGATCGGTGTACTGGATATGATTATGAAATTCGGTTTAAGCTTTATTCTTTAATTCAAAGGCGAGGGTGATTGTATGTCAGAAGCACATTGGTATGTAGTCCATACCTACTCAGGTTATGAAAACAAAGTCAAGGTCGACATTGAAAAGACAATTGAAAACAGAAACCTTCAGGACCAGATCCTTGAGGTATCCGTGCCTATGCTTCCTGTTGTAGAACTGAAGAATGGCGTGGAGAAAAAAGCCGACAAGAAAATGTTTCCGGGTTATGTGCTGATCAACATGGTCATGAATGATGACACATGGTACGTAGTACGCAACACCCGAGGCGTTACAGGCTTTGTTGGTCCGGGCTCCAAACCAGTTCCTCTGACTGAAGAAGAAATGGCAAGCCTTGGATTTATGAAGGAAGACGTCTTAGTCGACTTTACATTGGGAGATATGGTAACAGTTATCTCCGGTGCATGGAAAGATACAGTTGGTGCTATCAAGGCGATCAATGAAAGTAAGCAGACCATCACTATCAATGTAGAAATGTTCGGTCGTGAAACACCGGTCGAACTGGGATTTGCAGAAGTAAAGAAAATGTAAAATGGATCAGCTTTTGCGCAGCAGAAGCTGGTGGGAGGGACATTCCCGACAATACCACATGATTTTAGGAGGTGCCTAAGATGGCAAAGAAAGTAACAGGATATATCAAATTACAGATTCCAGCAGGCAAGGCTACACCAGCACCACCAGTTGGACCAGCTCTTGGTCAGCACGGTGTAAACATCGTACAGTTTACCAAAGAGTTCAACGCTAGAACAGCAGACCAGGGAGACATGATCATCCCTGTAGTTATTACCGTATATGCGGACAGAAGCTTCAGCTTCATCACCAAGACCCCGCCAGCAGCAGTTCTGATCAAGAAGGCATGCGGCTTAAAGAGCGGTTCAGGTGTTCCTAACAAGACTAAGGTAGCTGTATTAAAGAAGGCTGACCTGCAGAAGATCGCAGAGACCAAGATGCCAGACTTAAACGCTGCAAGCCTTGAGGCTGCTATGAGCATGGTAGCTGGTACTGCAAGAAGTATGGGCGTTACCATCGAAGAGTAATTAATACCGTATATATGAACGTGGGAGGGAGATTCCCCCGTCAATACCACTAGGAGGTTATTTTATAATGAAAACAGGAAAAAGATATGCAGAGGCTATGAAGAACGTAGACCGTGCTGCACTTTACGACGTAGCAGATGCAATCTCTATCGTTAAGAAGAACGCTTCTGCAAAATTTGACGAGACTGTAGAACTTCATATCAGAACAGGATGTGACGGACGTCACGCTGATCAGCAGATCCGTGGAGCTGTTGTTCTTCCTCACGGAACAGGTAAGACTGTTCGTATCTTAGTATTCGCTAAGGGACCTAAGGCAGACGAAGCACAGGCAGCTGGCGCAGATTTCGTAGGCGCAGAAGAGCTGATCCCAAGAATCCAGAACGAAGGATGGCTGGATTTCGACGTTGTTGTTGCTACTCCTGACATGATGGGCGTTGTTGGTCGTCTGGGCCGTGTACTTGGACCGAAGGGCTTAATGCCAAACCCGAAGGCTGGTACCGTAACCATGGACGTAACCAAGGCTATCAAGGAGATCAAAGCTGGTAAGATCGAGTACAGACTTGACAAGACAAACATTATCCACGTGCCAGTAGGAAAAGCTTCCTTCACCGAGGAGCAGTTAGCGGACAACTTCCAGACGCTTATGGACGCTATCTTAAAGGCTAAGCCAAGCACCGTTAAGGGCGCATACTTCAAGAGCGTAGCTCTTACATCCACCATGGGCCCAGGCGTTAAGCTGAACGTAGCTAAGCTTACAAACTAATCAGGTGTCCTGAATAGAAAATGAGGCTGCAGAGAATTTTAGTTCTCTGTGGCCTTTTTGTTGCTGCATATCCGGAAGAACCTGCCGGCAGGTTCTATAACCATTATGTACTTTGTACTCTCCCGCCGCAGGCGGGAGTTCGTCATGCCGATACAGCACTCTTGGAAAATGTCAAAGTTTTGCGGCAAATCGCAAAAAAAACTGCCAAAAAAACTCTTGACATTTTCATCCCAATATGTTACTTTATTATGCGTGTTGAATGCCCTGAGACAGCAGGTACCGTAAGGTGTAAGCTTAAAACGCCTGCCGAGGAACATACAAAACTCAATTGAGATTTTGCGTACCTCTCTGTCATTGCGGCAGGGAGGTTTTTTATTAAAATCGTGTCCTTGCTATGACGGTTTTCAATACGAAATAATATAAGGAGGTAAACCATTCATGGCAAAAGTTGAATTAAAGCAGCCAGTAGTAGAAGAGATCAAGGCAATGCTGGACGGCGCTGCAGGTGCAGTTGTTGTTGACTACCGTGGTCTGACTGTAGAACAGGATACAAAACTGCGTAAACAGTTAAGAGAAGCTGGAGTTTCTTATAAGGTATATAAGAACACTCTGATCAAGCGTGCAGCAGAAGGAACCGAGTTCGCAGCTCTGGATCCACATCTGGAAGGACCTACAGCATTAGCTGTATCTAAGGATGATGCTACAGCACCAGCTAGAATCCTGGCTGAATTCGCTAAGACCGCTCCTAAGCTGGAACTGAAGGCTTCTGTAATTGAAGGAACCTACTATGATCAGGCTGGAACCCAGGTTATCGCAACCATTCCATCCAGAGAAGTTCTTCTTGGAAAGCTGCTTGGAAGCATCCAGTCCCCAATCACCAACCTGGCTCGCGTACTCAATCAGATCGCAGAGAAAAATGGTGGTGCAGCAGAGGCTTAATCTGCAAAATGAATTTGTGGCTCTTTTATCTGCATAGTCCAGAAAAAGCAGCCTGAAACACAGATCCTATCGAAAAATAATTTTAAACAGGAGGAAATTAAAATGGCAAAGTTAACAACCGCTGAGTTTATCGAAGCTATCAAGGAATTATCCGTATTAGAACTGAACGATTTAGTAAAGGCATGTGAGGAAGAGTTTGGCGTATCTGCAGCAGCAGGCGTTGTAGTTGCAGCAGCAGGTGCTGGCGCAGCAGCAGCTGAAGAGAAGACCGAATTCGACGTTGAGCTGACCGAAGTTGGACCAAACAAGGTTAAGGTTATCAAGGTTGTTCGTGAAGCTACCGGTTTAGGCCTGAAGGAAGCTAAAGACGTAGTTGATGGCGCACC
This sequence comes from Agathobaculum sp., assembly GCA_963611035.1. Taxonomy (GTDB): domain Bacteria; phylum Bacillota; class Clostridia; order Lachnospirales; family Lachnospiraceae; genus Enterocloster. The sequence continues at coordinate 781 of CAVDQU010000117.1, read as the reverse complement.
AAAGGTATTAAAGCAGGGCGCGTCCAAGGAAGAAGCAAACGATATCAAGGCAAAGTTAGAGGCAGAAGGAGCAAAGGTTACCCTGAAGTAATCAAAGCTTACTGTACAGACTTGTATTTAGATATAAGTGCTTTAGAACCCGTGGTACTGTGAAAACAGGCTGCGGGTTCTTTTTTTATTATTTATTCTCGGTGCAGCCGCTGCCAGTGGCTTGATCTGCTTTAAATTGTTCTTTTATTTGTAAGTACTTCCAAAAGTACAATAATATGGTTGCATATTCTAGAAAAATAGTATATATTGATTGAGGCTCGTAGAGCTGACAAGAAAAAATATAAATGTAAGTGCTTACAACATACTATCGAAAAAGAGACCCCAGGCCATGGAGCAAACGACTAATCATAAGGCAGCTCCTCTACCTGGGGTCTTTTTAGGGGAAGAGAGTATTTTATATACTACGGGAAAAAACATCCGGTGCGAAGGCATTGCGGGTGTTTTTTTCTGCCTGCTTTTGATAACAGCTATCGGCATATTATTATCTGCCACAATTATCATGCTTCTGGTTTTGAAGAGAAAACTTCTCGTTATCATCATATTTATAATAGGAAGAAACAGAATCAAAACAAGATCAATTCCCGCACATCCAGGTACTAGTTAGATTGTACAAACATAAGTACAAAAACCGCTTAAATCCTCACTTTTGTAATAATTACGTAAGAAAAACCACAGGTAAAAGTTATGGCTTTTTTTCGAAAATTATAATATACTATGAACTGTGATGGAG
>CAVDQU010000116.1:4596-9293 GCA_963611035.1 Agathobaculum sp. | reverse complement strand
CGCATACTCTCTCTGTCTTTTCCTTTAACAGATCATCATCAAAGAGTTCGCTTACCTGGAAGCCGATCTTTGCATATTTATCAGAATAGAACGGAGCAATTCCGGACTTGGTGGAGCCAAAGGACTTACCAGCCAGACGAGCCTCCTCATAAGTATCAAATAATACATGGTAAGGCATCAGGATCTGTGCTCTGTCAGAAACCAGGATGTGTGGCTTCGGAACGCCTCTGTCAACGATAGACTGGATCTCCTTGATCAGATATGGGATGTTTAATGCAACACCATTTCCGATGATGCTGGTAGTGTGCTGATAGAATACACCAGATGGAAGAAGATGAAGTGCAAATTTACCATAATCATTGATAATGGTATGACCTGCGTTACTTCCGCCCTGGAAACGGATGATAATGTCAGACTCTTTTGCAAGCATATCTGTGATCTTGCCTTTTCCTTCGTCTCCCCAGTTAGCACCTACAATTGCTCTAACCATACGTAAATTCCTCCTTGGGGCATAAGCCCAGTATCATTAATAAATAATCACTCTTATTCTACTTTACTATATTATGAACTATAAGTAAAGTGATTATTTATTATGAACGTCATAATGTCAGCTTATATTATTTGCATCTGCTATCTGCTCTTCTTATCTTTCTGTAAGCAGCTCCAACAGGTGTTTTCCTGCCATGGACATAAGACCGGATTCTCCTGTGACCAGGCAGATGAAACGGGAAGGCATTTTTTCTTTAAAGGAAAGGGCAAATACTTCTCCCCGCTCTATGGCTTCCTCTGCAAAGCCTTCCATGACACAGCCTACGCCCATGTTCCTTTTGGCAAACTGTACGATCATATCGCTGGTAGCCAGTTCAAATTCCGGTTTTAATTCAATGCCTTTCTGGGAAAGGAACTGGTCCATGAACAGACGGGTGCTGGTATTTTTTTCCAGAAAGATACAGGGCAGATCGCAAAGAATGGAATAATCCAACTCTTTTCCCTGCAGTTCTTTAAAGCTGCTTCCGGCAATAAATACGTTGTCGATAGGCTTTACTTCTGTGCTATGGATGGCCCCATGGCTGGAAAATGGCGTTGTTACCACGCCAAAATCGATTTTCCCTTCTTCCAGGCAGCGGATAGTTTCCGGAGTAGGCGCATTGGTCACGGTCACCTTGATCTTTGGATATTCTTTGTGGAACTGCTCCAGATAGGGAAGCAGAAAGAACTGCAGTGTCATGTCACTGGCACCGATGCGTACCTCTCCCATGTCCATATCCAGCATTCTTTTAAGCATCCGGCCGCCTTCTAACAACTGCTCTACCCCGCCTTTTACATAGTGATACAGCAGTTCTCCTTCTCTTGTAAGAAGGACACCTTTGGATGTACGGGAAAATAATTTTGTTCCCGCTTCTTTTTCCAGCTGGCGCACTGCCTGACTCACCGCAGGCTGGGAAATGCAAAGCCTCTGGGCTGCTGCCGTAAGGCTTCCTTCCTGACATACATAATAAAACACTTTGTAGTATTCCAGATTGATATTCATACGATTCCTCATACACGAAAGGGACTGAACGCTTTCGCTCCAGCCCCTTATCCATTCACACTAATTTCTGTTTTTATACATTGATCTGAGCAGTCATTCCCAGTACTTCTTCGTTTTCTTTTAAGATCGGGTTGATAACTTCCTCTAAGAACTCTTCTACCTGCTTTGGAGCGCGGCCTACATAGCGGGATGGCTCCATTGCCTTCTTTAAATCCTCTAAGGACAAGTTAAATGCAGGATCTGCTGCGATCAGCTCTAACAGGTTGTTGTCTTCGCCCTTTTCTTTTACATTTCTGCCTGCTTCCATGGAAAGCTGACGGATGCGCTCATGAAGTTCCTGACGGTCACCGCCTGCCTTTACAGCATCCATCATAATGTTCTCTGTTGCCATAAATGGAAGTTCTGCCATCATGTGCTTTTCAATTACCTTTGGATATACAACCAGTCCGTCTACTACATTTAAGTACAAATCCAGGATACCATCGATGGCTAAAAATCCCTCTGGCACGGACAGTCTCTTGTTTGCAGAGTCATCCAGAGTACGCTCAAACCACTGGGTAGAAGCAACTAACATTGGATTCATCATGTCGCTCATTACATAATTGGACAGAGAAGCAATACGCTCGCTGCGCATCGGGTTTCTCTTGTATGCCATAGCGGAAGAACCGATCTGGTGCTTTTCAAATGGCTCCTCTACTTCTTTTAAGTGCTGTAACAGACGGATGTCATTGGAAAACTTGTGGGCACTCTGTGCGATACCTGCCAGAACGCTGATCACGCGGCTGTCGATCTTTCTGGAATAGGTCTGTCCGGATACCGGATAGCAGCCTGAAAATCCCATTTTCTCTGCAATTCTCTGATCTAAGCGGCGGCATTTCTCATGGTCTCCGTCAAAAAGCTCCAAGAAGCTTGCCTGGGTTCCTGTGGTTCCCTTGGAACCTAACAGACGCATGGAACCGATCAGGTATTCCAGATCGTCCAGATCCAGCTTTAATTCCATCATCCATAAGGTTGCTCTCTTACCAACTGTAGTTGGCTGAGCAGGCTGGAAATGGGTAAATGCCAGTGTTGGCTGGTTTTTATATTTGTCTGCAAATTTAGCCAGTTCAGCCAGTACGTTTAATACTTTCTTTCTGACTAACTGCAGTGCCTCAGTCATGATGATCAGGTCGGTGTTATCTCCTACGTAGCAGGAGGTAGCGCCTAAATGGATAATGCCTTTTGCTTTCGGGCACTGTACGCCATATGCGTACACATGGCTCATAACATCATGACGGACTTCTTTTTCTCTTGCTTTTGCCACATCGTAATTGATGTCATCTGCATGGGCCTTTAACTCATCGATTTGCTCCTGTGTAATATTTAATCCCAGTTCTTTCTCTGTCTCAGCTAATGCGATCCAAAGCTTTCTCCAGGTCTTGAATTTCATATCCGGTGAAAAAATGTACTGCATCTCCTTACTTGCGTAACGCTCGGAAAGGGGACTTACGTATTTATCATTACTCATTGGTTTTTCCTCCTGTGCCTGCTTACCAGGCGGTTTTATTACTCATGAACCCCGCGCTGACACGCTCTACTGTCTGCTTCGCAGACGGTTCATTCGTTAACGGTTTGTGAAAAACAAATGTCTGCTTCGCAGCCGCTTGTTTTTCCCTGCACTCGTTATAAAGTATACCATATCCATATCATCTAAACAACCATCTACTTCTCGTAGCTGCCTCTGATATCCTCTTTTGGCGGCTCAATTGGATAATCGCCGCTGAAACATGCGGTACAGATAGCTTTTCCGCCTGCCATTTCATATAAGCGGTCCATTTCCAGATAAGATAAGCTGTCTGCGCCTAAAAGCTCCCGAATCTCTTCTACGGTACGATTATGGGCGATCAACTGGTCTTCTGATGGGATATCCGTTCCAAAATAACACGGATGAAGGAATGGCGGAGCACTGATGCGTACATGAACTTCTTTTGCGCCAGCATCTCTTAACATGCCTACGATCAGGGCGCTGGTGGTTCCCCGGACAATGGAGTCATCGATCATGATCACACGCTTTCCTGCCACTGCCTCTTTTAATACATTTAACTTAATGCGGACAGCTGATTCACGGCTGCTCTGTTTTGGCTTGATGAAAGTACGTCCTACATAAGAGTTCTTTACAAAGGCAGTTCCATAAGGAATACCGGATTCCATGGCATAACCAAGAGCTGCCGCATTTCCGGATTCCGGTACGCCTACTACCAGGTCTGCATCTACCGGTGAATCCATTGCCAGAAAACGTCCTGCCTGAACACGAGAATGGTAAACACTTACACCGTCAAATACGCTGTCCGGTCTTGCGAAATAAATATATTCAAAAATACATCTTGCTTCTTTTGCGTGATCGGTAAAGCAAAGTTCCTTATTGGAAACAATGCCTTCTTTTGTAATAGTAACGATTTCCCCTGGTTCTACGTCACGGACAAATTCTGCGCCAATGGTCTCTAATGCACAGGTCTCAGATGCTAAAATATAGGCATTGTCTCTCTTTCCGATACAAAGTGGCTTAAATCCAAACGGATCTCTTGCTCCGATCAGCTTTCTGGGGCTCATGATCACCAGAGAATAAGCTCCCTTGATCTTTTTCATAGCCTCTGCCACCGCAAGCTCTACGGTAGGGGTATGAATACGGGCTCTTGCAATGTGGTAAGCAACAACCTCAGAGTCAATGGTGGTCTGGAAGATAGCGCCTGTATACTCTAATTCATGGCGCAGCTCCGGTGCATTGACCAGGTTTCCATTATGTGCCAGCGCCAAAGTTCCTTTTACGTAGTTTAATACCAAAGGCTGTGCGTTCTCTCTGGTACTGCTTCCTGCTGTTGAATATCTTACATGGCCTACACCAATATTTCCGTGAAGAGGTTCGATCACATCCGGTGTAAATACTTCGTTGCAAAGACCCATTCCCTTATGTGCGCTTACTTTTCCTTTTGGGCCTTCTGTATCACTGACTGCAATACCGCAGCTTTCCTGTCCTCTGTGCTGGAGAGCAAACAGTCCATAATAAATTGTGGAGGCAACATCATTTCCGTCAAAATCATAAATGCCGAAAACGCCACATTCCTCCCGCACTTCATCTCCTCTGATATCAAAGTCCATCTGATTCTGGTTCATTGGTCTTTCCTTTCCG
>CAVDQU010000116.1:0-4586 GCA_963611035.1 Agathobaculum sp. | reverse complement strand
GGAATACATTTTGCAGTGACTGCTTTTTGTTGTTTTGATTATTTATAAGTCTAATCGATAAAAGAAGTCATTTTCAGTAGAAATTATAATACACGATTTTAATGAATACAAGCAAAGTGCTCATTAAAATTGCTAATGAATGAATCCACCCTGTTCTAATCAGTGGGTTTTTGCGTTTTTTCTTCTTCCCGAATCCGGAAAAATAATATTTTTCCCTCTTTTAAAAAGAGGGCCGCGCCTTCGTTTAAAACAGGATTTTTTGCCTGTGTTTCTTCTGGATTTCCATTTTTCCCCAGTTTCTGTCGTTCCTGTATCCATTCTTTTTTTATAAATATTTCTTCGTTGATACAGATCTCCTGCCAGTTGTCCAGTTTTCTAAAAGAGGACATGCAAAACAGGGTGATCAGCAGCAAAATGCATGCCAGCTTCCATTTACCGGAACGTTTCTTCTTCCAGGCTTTTACTCCCGCCCTTCGCATCTTACTTAAACGTCTTAAGGCTTTTCTTCTTTTCATGGGATTCCTTTCCCACGCACTCCGATTTTATTATAGAAAATTTTTATTGTTCCTTCAAGAGTAAAACAAGCTATAAAAAGGGCGAAAAAGAACTGCCAGGAAAAAGAATTTTCTTCTTTCTCCTGACAGTCATCGTGGAATACATATGGGAAGTACGCCTAAAGGCGCATCCGTTTGTTACATAAATTGTTACAGTCCAGCCATGACTTACCGGCCTTCCAGATCATCTGCTGCGTCAGAAACACCCTGACCAAGATCGTCTGTAAGATCATCGATCAGCCCTTCGCCGGTAGTTTCCGTCTCTCCGTTGGTACCGCCGGTCATAGTGCCGTTCTCTCCTTCGCCCCAGCCAGACGTGGTATCCCCGGTAATGCCGCTTTCCCCAGTTCCCATTCCTGCACCGTTTCCGGTTTCAGGGACTGCTGTGGAAGTTGCGCTGTTGTTTTCAGTCTCATTCATATTGCCATTTCTTCTTCCTGCACAGGCAGTAAGGGAAAGAGACAGGATCACCAACATACATGCAAATAAAAACGGTCTGATCTTTTTCATATATACATTCTCCTTTCGTTTTCTACATATAGTATGTGAAATCGGAGAATGCTTTATAGTGTTAAATTTTTCCTGTTTTTTGTAGACTCAGATTCCCGCGCTTACGCGCTCTACTGCCTGCTGACGCAGGCGGAATCTTCGTTAACGGCACAAGAAAAATAAATGTCTGCTGACGCAGCCGCTTATTTTTCTTTTGTGCTCGTTACGTCGCTCATATCATATAATCCCGGCTCTTTTCCAGCCAGGAATTTTGCTGCTTCCAGCGCGCCTTTTGCAAAAATAGCCTTGGAATATGCAGTATGGTTAAATGTGATAACTTCATCTTTTCCTGCAAAGATCACATCATGATCGCCTACAATAGAACCGCTGCGGACAGAGGCAATGCCGATCTCTTTTGGATCTCTCTTTTCGTGAACGCTGCTGCGGTCGTATACATAGTGATACTGATTGCCTAAGGCTTCGTTCATGGAATCAGCCAGTGCAAGAGCCGTTCCGCTTGGTGCATCCTTCTTCTGGTTGTGGTGTTTTTCCACGATTTCAATATCAAAGCCGGAACCAGCCAGCACTTTGGCTGCATCCTGAACCAGTTTTAATAAAAGATTGACGCCTAAAGACATATTGGCAGAGCGGAGAACTGCTGTTTTCTCTGCTGTTTCTTTTACTTTTTTGATCTGCTCTTCAGAAAGCCCGGTAGTGCAAAGTACCAGGCCCAGCTTCTTTTCTGCACAGAAATCCATAAGGTGATCGGCTGCCTTTGGGGAAGCAAAATCTACCACTACGTCTGCCTCTTCCTTGCATTCTTCTAAAGAGGTATATACCGGATATCCGTTTTCTTTATCGTTTTTAAGATCAATGCCTGCAACAATGGTAAGACCTTCCATATCTTTTGCCATTCCGGTGATGACCTGGCCCATAACGCCGTTGCAGCCATGCATGATAACTCTGACCATTTTTCTTTCCTTTCTCCTACTGTCCTGACATTTTACTGCATCTTAAGATTTTCTGCTGAAAACGCTATTACAGCAGTCCGTATGCCTGTAATTCCTTCTTAAGAACTTCCTGATGCTCAGGTTCCATCTCAGTAAGAGGCATTCTTAAAGGTCCGGTCTCTTTTCCTAACAGGTTCATAGCAGCCTTAACAGGGATCGGGTTTACTTCGCTGAATAATGCATGGATCAGCGGGATTGCTTCGATCTGCAGTTTTGCGCTGCGCTTTACATCTCCTGCAAAATAAGCTGCGCAGATCTCATGTGCCTGTGCCGGAGCAACATTAGATAATACAGAGATAACGCCCTTTCCGCCTAATGATAATAATGGAACGATCTGATCATCATTTCCGGAATATACATCGATGCCGCCGTCTGTTAAATTCATTAAAGTTGCAGTAGCGGAGAAATCGCCATTTGCCTCTTTTACGCCAACGATATTATCTACATTTTTCCACAGATGAGCAATGGTAGCCGGCTGGATGTTTACGCCGGTTCTGCCTGCAATGTTGTAAAGAAGCATTGGGATCTTTACAGAATTTGCAACTGCGCTGAAATGAGCGATCAGGCCCTTCTGGGTTGCCTTATTATAATATGGAGATACGACCAACAGACCGTCAGCACCATTCTTTTCTGCTTCCTGAGACAGATAAATAGCAGTCTCAGTACAGTTAGAACCAGTACCTGCAATTACAGGGATACGTTTCTTTGTAACATCACATACGAACTTAATAACGTCTAAGTGCTCCTCATGGGTCATAGTAGAAGCTTCTCCCGTAGTACCACAGGCAACAATAGCATCTGTGCCTCCTGCGATCTGCTCTTCTACGATCTCCTCTAACTTATCGTAATTAACCTCTCCATTTGCCTTAAATGGTGTGATCATTGCAACACCAGCGCCTTCAAAAATTGCCATAGCTTTTTTCTCCTTTTTTAATATACTGTAAAATATGTTGGAAACACGCAGTACGCGTCCCCGGATCCAACAGAGTGTTTTTCTATCACAAAGAAAAAGGAAGGGCTGAGGTAAATGTCAGCTCTTCCAACGGTTTCGCATCTTCACGAATCTGCTCTTTCGGTAGCTCTCCATCCACCAGGATGACAGTCACAAAGCTCTTAACCCTGTGCCCAGAAAAGAGTTTCTCAGGCAGTCTCTTCTCTTCGGCGCTTTTCCCTTTCACCAGACCTTCTCCTGTGCCTGTCACATCCGGCCGGTTAATCTTGATCAGCGCAACCTCTACTCTGTTTTATGTGTTTAATATTAGCATTATCATCTGCAGATGTCAACTGCAAATTACTATTTGGTCTTATCCCATTTGTCCTTAACTTTCGCAGTGTTCATAGCGGGTCTGGACCTTGGTGATCTCATCTGCGTACTCATCTAACTCCTGAGGATAGACAGTTCCTGTCATGATCAGCTCTGCTTCCGACTGTCTTGCCTGGCAGATCAGGGCCTTTAACTCCTCTAATGAGATAATGCCTTCATCCAGAATACCTAAGATCTCATCCAGAATCAGGATATCACACTCTCCTGTGACCAGTACCTTTTTTGCGAAATTCAGGCCGTTGCGGATATTGATCCTTGCTTCGTCCTTTTCTTCTTCTGAAAGCTGGTCAAAAAAGATCGGTGATTTTTCAAAGCGGAATAATTTAAACTCCGGTTCCAGCCGTTTTACGATCTCCATGCCTTCTGTTTCCATGGAGCCCTTTAAAAACTGTACCATGATGACTGTTTTCCCCTTTAAAAGAGCGGTCACGCCTCTTCCCAGGGCACTTGCTGTCTTTCCCTTTCCCGGTCCGCAGATCACCTGTATCAGATTTTCTTTCATCATTCTGCACCTCATGTCTGTTCTCTCATGTGAGCAATTTTCAAAACCACTCTAGCACAATTTATGTAATAATGCAAATATTTCTTACGATTTCCAGTGGATTTTCCTGTCTAAAAATGAAAACTTTTTTAAATTTCGTCACATTCCAGCTTGCTGATAGATACCTCGTAAGCAATGCGCTTCTCACATTCTGTCTCGGTGATCTTCTTTGTGTATTCACGGCTCTGGACTCTTCCCCAGATGCGCACCCTTGTTCCTACCTCAAAACCGGAAGCAAAACGGGCATTGCGGCCCCAGCTGATACAGGGAATATAATCGGATTTTCCATAAGGACGGTTTACAGCAAGAAGCAGGTCTGCGATCTCACGTCCTAAAGGTGTTTTCCGGTAAATAGGCGCCTTGCAGATATAACCATCTAAGAAGATCTGATTGGTCTTGGTATAATCCGTAAATTCTTCCATGAAATGGATCTCACGCACAAATACGGATAACATCAGACGATTTTTGGTACCTTCGTGACGGTTATAGGAGCGGAACTGACCAATGGCTTCCATGGTACAGCCCTTGTAATCCTTATGTACATCCACAAGCCGTTCTGAAACCATTAAGGGGATAATATCCGCCTGTTCGCTTAAACGGTTTGCAGACAGCTCTACCATATAAAAGCCTTCTCCAAAGACCTCATGGCTGAATGTAAAGTCTGATAC
>CAVDQU010000115.1:0-9296 GCA_963611035.1 Agathobaculum sp. | reverse complement strand
ACCTCTTCCAGTAATTCTATCTTCAGTCCACGCTTCATAGCCAGCTTAAAATCTTTCTTAAATTGAGTCGTGGGTTTGACTGTGTATTTGGTTTTTCTCATTTTTTCAGGTCTGCAAATAATTCATCCAGATCATCATAGCCTTTTACAGATGGATCCTTTGCAATCCTTTCTGCCTCTAACATGGCCGCAATGGTTTCCTTGTTGGGCTGATTTAAAGAAATATCAAATGGGATCCGGCCCTCACGGAGTGACTGACGGACAAAAATATTAAAGGCTGTGGACAAATTCATGCCAAGTTCACCAAAAAAAGCATCAGCCTGAGCTTTCAGATCTGAATCCATGCGTATGCTGATATTGGTAGTGGAGTTAGCCATAAAAATATCTCCTTTCTTAGTACTGATTACATTATATGCTATTTGCACGAATAAAACAATATTTTGCACGAAAAAAATCACATAAAAGGAGCATGTTTCTATTGTTGGTTAATAGGGATAAGATTTATAAATTCAATTCACATTCAGAAAACAGAACTGCTTTCCCGGCAAGAAAAATGCGATTTTCCTTTACATGGCAGTAAAGTGTTCCGCCTCGTCTGGAGGCCTGGAAGGCAACCAGTTCTGTTTTCTGAAGTCTTTTTGCCCAGTATGGGATGATATGGCAGTGGCCGGATCCGCATACTGGGTCTTCTGCTACATTAAGTTTTGGGAAAAAGCTTCTGGAAACGCAGTCAGTCTGTGTTCCGGGAGCTGTTACATGCAGTCCAAGGCCGTCAAGTTTTTTGATCTTTTCCTGATCGGGAATAAGTTCTTTTACAGTTTCTTCATTATCCAGTACACAAAGCAGATCTCTTCCAAGATAAACTTCCAGTGGTTTTACGCCTAAGGCATCAGTGATCATTTCTGTTGCAGGAACTGGTTTCAGGTCATAAGCAGGAAATTCCATTTCTAAAAGTTCCCCATTTTTAGTAACAGTTAAATCTCCGCTGAGAGTTGAAAAGGTAATAGTGCAGCAGTGAGGGATGTACTTTGAAAAAAGTACATAGGCACAGGCTAAAGTTGCATGTCCGCAAAGGTCGATCTCTCCACCAGGAGTAAACCAGCGCAGGTGGTAGCGGCTGCCTGCGTTTTCAGGTACTGCAAATGCTGTTTCTGAAAAATTATTTTCCCTTGTTATATTCATCATTAATTCTTCTGGAAGCCAGTGATCTAGTATACAGATAGCTGCCTGGTTTCCGTGAAATAACTGATCCGTAAATGCATCTACAATATATTGTTTCATATTATCTTTGGTCCTTTCTGTTTTTCTGTTACAAAATATCTGGTTCTAATATTTTTTCCATTTCAATGTCAGCTTTTTCTGATTTCCAGTATTCTTTGCGATAGGGAACTTCATGAAAGCCATTTTTTTCATATAAGTGAATGGCTGCTTTCAGTCCTGTGCAGGAAATCAGAACAAGGCGCCTGGCCCCATGGGCCGCTGCATAGTCCATGCAGGCACAAAATACGGCATTTCCGGCACCAGTCCCGGTGTATTGGTCTTTTGCAGCCAGTTTGCACATTTCCCAGGTGTTATTTTCTAATGGCATGGTCATGCAGGTAGCTAAAACTTCATCCTTTTCCATGGCAAAATAAACCATTGCACCCTGTTGGATCAGTTCATCGACCCGGTCCATGGTATCCTGGTCAAAGCTTTCTATCCAGTAAAAACGTTTCAGCCATTCCGTGTTTAAACGGATAAAATCATTGCGGTATTTTCTATCATAAGGGATGATCTTCATAAATAAAACCAGCTTCTTTCATTATAGATTAAGAGCTCTTGACTGCATTATAGAACTGTTTTTATAATAAGTAAAACGAATAAAACTAATATTAAAATAAGGAAAACGAAAATGAACAGATATATTGCACTGCAAAAGATCATATCCATGGGAAGCTTTTCAAAAGCAGCAGAGGAAATGGGGTATTCCCAGTCAGCTGCCAGCCAGATGATCGCTTCTCTGGAAAAAGAACTGGGGGTGCGGCTGATCCACCGCTCCCGTTATGGTGTGACTCTGACACCGGAAGGGAAGAGTATGTACCCGCAGATCGAACAGCTTATTGGCTCCTATCAGTCCGTTATAGAAAAAAGCAGGGAGATACAGGGACTGGAAACGGGAAAAATACGGATGGGGACAATATCCAGTGTTTCAGCTCACTGGCTGCCAGGGATCATAAAAGATTTTCAGAAAAAATATCCCAAGGTAGAATTTGTGATCCACCAGGGAGATTACAGATCTATTCAGGAATGGATCAAAAATGGAATGGTTGATTTTGGATTTATAAATCCAAAGGCAGCGAAAGATATACAGACGGAGAACATAAAAACAGGTAAAATGGCAGCGGTCATTCCAAAGAAGCATTCACTTGCAAAGGAAGATGTTGTATCACTAAAACAGCTGGCAGAAGAACCGTTTATATTGCTGGAAGAAGGAAATTATTCAGAACCATTGGAAGCATTTAGAAGTGTGGGAGTCTGGCCGGATATTAAATTTACCATACACGATGATTATTCTATTATGGCAATGGTAGAAAGCGGTCTGGGAGTCAGTATACTGGCAGAGCTTGTTTTACAGAAAACAAATTACGAAATTGCAGTCAGGCCTACAGATCCGCCGGTTTACCGCACACTTTCAATTGGATATAAAGATAAGGGGCTGCTGCCTGTAGCTGCAGGAAAATTCATAGAATGTCTGAAGCAGCATATGGACCAGCTGACATAAAGGCTGCTCCATATGCTGAGGATGATTGACCTTATTTCAGATAGCTCCATTTTTATAATTGGTGCCCCATTCCTGCATAGCCATAAGAATGGGGCGCATGGTTTCACCTACATCGCTTAGGGCATATTCTACATGAGGCGGGACTTCCGGGTAAATGGTCCGTGTGATGATCCCGTCTTCTTCCATAGACCTTAAAGAGTCAGTCAGGACTTTCTGGCTGATGCCTTTAAGGTCTTTTTTTAATTCATTAAATCTCCATGGCCGCTGCAGGAGATTTCTCAAGATCAGCAGTTTCCATTTGCTTCCGATCAGCTGTACGGTGGTAGCAACGGGACATTCTGGTAATTCTTCTTTTGTCAGCATAAACAGGTTCCTCCTTTTTAGAGAGATTTTGACTCTTCTGATACCGAATTGCTACGTGCTTCGCACTCTCGCAATTCTAAAAACATTCGTAATCCGCTCATTTTTCTTCAAAAAATGGCTTCTTACTCATGTTTTTGGCGGGTCCCAAGTTCAAAAATCCTCCTGCAAGCAAGCTTGCGTCGGATTTCCGACCTTTTGCCCCTGGTATCGCAGATACAATGTAGCATACAAAAATGAATGTGTCCATGGGTTACAAAAAGGTGTCTCAGTAATAGATTTGTGCGTACTTTTTTTCGGATGGATCTGCTGGTATCTTAAAAGAGCAGCAGGGCAAAGCCCGAAACAAAACACACATTACAGGAGGTAATGAAAATGGCATTAGCAAACATTTTTGGATGGAACAGAAAAAAGGAGTCTCAGGCAAGCGCAGCCTGCGGTACAGCATGCGGCGCAGCAGATAAGCCAGAGGAAAAGCCGGCAGCATGTGGAACTGCCTGCGGTGCGTCTGATAAACCGGAAGAGAAGCCGGCAGCCTGCGGTACAGCGTGTGGTGCATCTGATAAGTAAGAGATGACAGGAAGGAGATGGATAGGATGAGCCAGTATTTTTCATTTCAGTGGCACATTACAGATGAATGCGACCAACGGTGCAAACACTGCTATATTTTTTCAGGAAAAGGCTGCAAAAAGCTTAAAACCATGACCTGGGAGCAGATGAAAGAAGTGGTGGCAAACTGTGAGGACTTCTGTAAGGTGTATCACCGGGTGCCATATTTTTACATTACCGGCGGAGATCCTATCCTTCATCCGGATTTCTGGAAATTAATGGTACTTTTAAAAAGTAAGGAGATTCCATTTACACTTATGGGAAATCCTTTTCATCTGGATGATGAGATCTGCCGGATGCTTAAAGTATGCGGCTGTGAAAAATACCAGATGTCTTTAGACGGAATGAGAAAAACACATGACTGGTTCCGCAAACCGGGAAGTTTTGATCTGACTTTGGAAAAAGTAGGATGTTTAAACCGGGCGGGGATCAAAAGTGTGATCATGAGCACGGTGTCAAAGACAAATATGGCTGAGATACCGGATATTATTGATGCAGTGGTAAAAGCGAAAGTAAAGGTATTTGCATTTTCACGCTATGTGCCTACAGGCGGCGAGGTGGATACCAGCATGACGCCTGAGGAATACAGAAAGCTGCTGGAAATCTGCGACGCAAAGTTTAAGGCATATGAAGCGGCGGGATGCGAAACCTATTTTAATAAAAAAGACCATTTGTGGACTCTTTATGAGTATGAAAAAGGTCAGTTCAAACTGCCGAAAGATACTGAAAAAGGAATGATCTACGGTGGCTGCAACTGCGGAAACTGTCATATTACCATATCTTCTAATGGAGATATCATGGCCTGCCGCAGAGTGATGGACAGTAAGGTTGCAAATGTGTTTGAAGACCGTCTGGCGGATGTGTGGGTCTGTCAGATGGAGAAATACAGAGAGTATGGGCGATTTAAAAAATGCAGTAAATGTGAGCTGGCAGCCTGGTGCAGAGGATGCCCGGCAGTAGCAAATGGCATGACAGGGGATTTCTACGGTCCGGATCCCCAGTGCTGGAAAAGGAAAAATGAGATTACAGGGGAGGTACTGCCATGTTAATGGATATTATTAAAGAGAGACATTCGATCCGGAAATATACAGACCAGCAGATTAGCAGGGAAGATCTGGAAAAGATCCTGGAAGCGGGAAATTTCGCGCCCAATGCAGGCGGCGGACAGAGGAGCATGCTAGTTGCGGTCTATGATAAGGAATTGGCAGCTAAACTTGGAAGAATGAACATGGCAGGTTTTGACCGGAAACATCTGGCAGGAAATTATGTGTCTAAGGAGCAGCCCAGTGTTATAGATGATACCAGCATCAAAAGTGGCTTTTATGATGCCCCTACGGTGGTCTGCATATTCTGCCAGGACAATTTTCTGTTTAAGACTGCAGATGCTTTCTGCATGATGGAAAACATGATCCTGCAGGCCACAGAACTGGGGATCGCTTCCTGTATTATTTCAAGGGGATATGAAACATTCTGTTCAGAAGAAGGAAAGCGACTTATGAGAGAATGGGAAGTGCCGGAAGGTTATGCATGTCAGGGATTTGTGATCCTTGGTCATATCAGGGGGGAACAGCCTCACAGCAAGCCCAGGAGACCTGGGCGGGTGAAGATCATAACCCCAAAATATGATGAATAAAAAAATTTAAAAAAATTAGCACTCACCTCTTGACAGTGCTAATAATAAGTGTTATATTACAGCTAGAACAAAGGAAGGGGAACAGAAAGGAATCAGAAAGCAAGATGCAAAAGGTTCCGGAAAGTTTCCTAAACATCCCCGGTTCCAAAAGACAACAAATGAAACAAGACATAGAGAGTATAGGAAAAGGAGAGATGACTTATGTTAATGCCTAGTATTTTTGGAGAAGATTTATTTGATAGTTTTATGAGAGATTTCCCATTTTTTGATGACAGCGCAGAAAAGGATGTTGAAAAGAAGTTATATGGCCGCAGAGGTAAGAACCTGATGAAGACAGATATCAAGGAGACCGAAAGCGGATATGAACTGGAAATGGATCTGCCTGGATTTACAAAGGATGAGATCAAGGTATCACTGGAAAATGGTTATATGACTATCAGCGCAGCCAAGGGACTTGATAAAGACGAGCAGGATAAGAAATCCGGCCGTTACATCCGCAGAGAGCGTTACGCAGGATCCTGTGAGAGAAGCTTCTATGTAGGCGAAGACGTTACAGAAGAAGACATCAAGGGCGAGTTCAAGCATGGTATTCTGAAACTGTTCGTACCGAAGAAAGAAGCAAAACCGGCAGTAGAGCAGAAGAAGTATGTTTCTATTGAAGGTTAATGGGAACAGGGAGCGAAAGCTGATCAATTAAATAAGGTCATAAATAGAGCCACTGGAAGGAGTGCAAAAGCTTTTTCCAGTGGCTTTTTGCTGTCATGCGTAAATAAGAAAATGCAAATTTACAAATGTCATTATCAGGTCTAAAATACTAAGGTATGTACTAAAACGAAAAAATTAAGCTATAAAAAGGAGAGATTGTTATGAGTGAGTATATTGCAAACGCCGGACAGACTTATTTCCCGATCCGGGAAAATATAAATGTTGATTTTATACCATTTAAACATCCGGCAAAGCCAGATCCGCTTTTAAAACCACTGGAACTTTCTGAAGAATATCTGGAAAAAGGTTTTGTTCTTTCTTCCCAGAAACAGCATTTTCTTCCAGGAGCGACGGCAGAAATGCTGGACTGGTTCTGGGCAAATATGGAAAAAGGTTATTATCTGTGGGCGCCGGGTTCCCACAAGCGTTTTAGCTGGGTGAAAGCTCCGGCTGCGGTAGGAATGGACAGATCTGTCCACATGATCGCGGAAAGCTGCGCAAAGGGCGTTCCAGTGTTCGGAGGCGACGGGATCGAAGTCCACAGGCTTTCGCTGGAAGAGTTTTTTCCTTTTACGGACTGCCTTGACCATGTGATCTGTGAGGGGATCTTCAATGAAAAAAACGAACTGGTAGACTCGACCATACATATGTGGGAAGATGTTCCTGGTGGGATCAACCACATTACAGCAACCGTTACAAATACAAAGTGCAGTGAACCGCCAGTGTTTGTGAAAAAGCTTCTGTCTGAAGATCCGAACGTGAAAATGGTTCCTAATTACATGACAGATCATGAAGATTACGAAGCCAGCCAGTGGCCTGTTTTCCTGCCAAAACTGTATGATCTGTGGAAAGATCACCCGGATCCGTCTCAGAATGTTCACTGCTGTCTGAAAGTGGAACGGACAGAAAATGGAACATTCCGCTATGTTTATCAAAATGGCCCGGTTTGTCTGGAGGCGCAGAAATGAATTATTTTTCCATTGTATTAGAGCAGATAGAAATTTTCGTTGTATACATATTGATCGGTATTTTTGCAGTAAAAATGTGCTTTCTTGACAGAGAAAAACTGGGCGTACTGTCAGGCTGTATTGCGAAGCTTTTACTTCCACTGCTGATTTTTACCAATACCATTAACGGAACTACCAGGGAACAGTTTCTTTCTTCTCTGGTGATCATTTTGATCACATTGGTGCTGTATATTGTTTTGTATGTTGCGGCGGCTGTTCTGTCAAAGCTTTTAAAACTTGATGCAGCACATAAGAATATTTACCGCGCCTGCACTATGTTCGGAAACTGTGGTTTTATGGGGATTCCCATTATTGCCGCGCTGTATCCGGAACAAGGAGGACTTTATATTGCTATGTATACAGTGATCGACCAGCTGGCTTTGTGGACAATTGGCATGGATCTGACGGCACCTGTGGATCAGGGAGAGACTTTGCCTGTATCTAAAAGACTTCGTAAAATGGTCAATCCTGCGACAATTGCTATTATTGCCGGAGTGGTGGTTGTACTATCCGGGGTCAAAATTCCTTCTGTAGTAGTTACGGCTCTGGCTAAAACCGGCGCAGCAGCATCTCCTCTTGCAATGCTCTACCTTGGGGGAGTATTCTGCTATATTAAAATTTTTGATTATCTGAAGCTTAAGGAAGTGTATGCAACCGTTGCGGTAAAAATGCTGGCTCTGCCGATCCTTGTATATACAGTGCTTAGCCATATTCCGGCAGTGGATCCGAATATAGCAATTGCCGTTGGCGTTCTGTGTGCACTGCCGACTATGTCCTCTGTGGCAATGATCGCAGAAAGCCAGCATTCAGACAGCGATTATGTTTCAGGTTTTATATTTGCAACTACACTGATCTCGATCATTACACTGCCGGTGGTTTGTCTGGCGTTGTAACGGGGGTGACTGGTAATGTAACCGTAAAACAGCTCCCACACCCTTTTTCACTTTCCGCCGAAATACTTCCACCATGTGCTAATACAATGGCTTTTGCGATAGTAAGGCCAATGCCTGCGCCGCCGGTTTGGCGGTTGCGGGAGCGGTCGGTGCGGTAGAAGCGTTCAAAGATCAGGGGAATGTCTTCTTTGGCGATGCCGATGCCCTGGTCTTTGACAGTCAGCTGTACATTTTCAGATATATTGTGGATATCTATCTGGATCTGGCCGTTTTCGGTGGAATATTTGACTGCGTTGGATACCAGATTGAAGATCACTTGATGAAGACGTTTCTGGTCTCCTGAGAGAATGGTGGGCGCACCTGTTACTGTGCAGGTGAGCTTCTTTTTTGCCAGTTCCGGTTCAAAAGCTGTTTTTACTGCCTGGGCCAGCTCAAAAAGATCAACGGGTTCTTTTTCAAGAACCATGTTTGCTGACTCGATCTGACGCAGTTTTTCCAGGTCAGAGATAATGGAAGAGATCCGGCCAAGTTCATCATAACAGCTTTGCAGCCGTTCTGGTGTAGGTTCCCACACTTTTTCAATCATGGCTTCCAGCTGGGAAGATACATTGGCAACCGGGGTGCGCAGCTCATGGGCTACATCGGAAGTCAGCTGCCTGCGGATCTCTTCCTGTTTTTCAAGATTTTCGGCCATATGATCAATGGCCTGACCTAACTGATCTAGTTCCAGTGTTGTTGTATGGGATTCATTTGAGCTATACCGGATATGGTAATTTCCTTCTGCGATCTTACCTGCGATCTCCGTCGCCTTTGTAAGAGGAATGGAAAGCCGCCTTGCAAGGAGCATTCCTGCGATCACGGCAAGGATAAGGGAAGAAATGCCGGTAAACAATAAGATCCAGTTTAAGGACCCCAGAAACTGGAAATCGCTTTCACTGAAATAATAAGGACCGTAGTAGCTGATATCCGCATAACCGGCGATCTTATCGTCCTGGCTTAAGGTGTAATGGTGAGTTGAAAAACTGCCTTTCAGATCAGGACGTTTCTTTTCCATATTGGTATGGATATCGTCCATGATTTGATGACATAAGGTCATGTCATGATTTTCGGCATCCCAGATGATATTTTTATCTTTATCATACACTTTAATGATATAACCGTCTTTTAAAGCATACATCCCCACGCCATGGATATAATCCAGGTTCCAGGTCTGGTCACTGCTGTTGTATTGGGATAGGAGAGTGGTGATCAGCTGACTGGCAAATTTTTCCCGCTGTTTTGCCACATATTTTTCAAACTGGCGGTTTATTAACAGATTGGCCGTAAGAC
>CAVDQU010000114.1:0-9324 GCA_963611035.1 Agathobaculum sp. | reverse complement strand
ACCAGGGCGGATTTGGGACTTTCACCCGTTAGAAACGTGCGCCGCAAGGCGCACTATAAAAAGACACCGTCTTGCAGTAACGATGTCTTTTCATTCATTCACTTATCTTACGTTTTATAACAAAATGGAAAAAGGGAAAATTAAAATCAAAGCTGGTACTAAATTCAATACTTTCATATATTTGATGTCTGCTATTTTAAGGCCAACTGCCAGAGTAAGCATACCACCGCAGGCTTTAAAATTATTCAGCATCACATCACTTACAAAGGGCAGGATATAGGAGGATGCGCTATACAGGATCATCTGCACTGCAAATTGTGGAATTGCGATCAGTCCCACAAGAAAACCTGAGGTTGTTCCAAAAATAAGAGCCGTAAAAAAGTCCATGATTGCTTTTGCATAAAGAACGGTATGGTCTCCTGTCATAGCTGAATTCATGGCGCCAAAGATCCCTGTTCCGCTAAAGCAGAATAATACGATCATGCTGATCAGCACATCGATCTGTTTCTGATCCAGGTCAGATGGAATATGATGTTCCAGACATCTTAATCCTTTTTGGAGTCCATCTTCTAAGCGAAGGAGTTCTCCTGCTACTGTCCCCAGAATCAGCGCCAGCACAACCGCTGAAAGACTGTTTAATTTTACAGTGAGAACAATCCCCATTGCGATGGCAGAAAGACCAAATATATTGGGAAGAGACGTTTTTACACGTTCCGGGAAATGTTCTTTCAAAAATGCTCCTGCAAGTCCACCTAAAAGTACGCTGCCGCAGTCAACGATCACACCATAAGGCATATTTTTTCCTCTCTGTCTTGTAAATGTTCTCCCGGAGTCTTTCATGTGCCTTTCTTAATAGTTGGTTTTCCGAAAGAACATAGAATCTTACGTTATCTTCTTGGAATAAATCCACGGTACTGTCCATATGCATCACAGGTGGCATCATCTGTAATAAAGATCCCACGGATCTCAAATCCTGCTTTTAAATACGGGAACTGATCCCCTTCTTTTGCCCAGACTGGTTTTTTGATCTCCTGTGCTGATTCCACTGCCATCCTGTGCCATGCAGCCGGACCACTGAACCACATTTCAACAATACGCTGCATAGGACAATTATTTATATCCTGGCGTACTTTGCTGGTTAAGATACGGGTACAGCATGGATTTTTTGCAAAATGAGGGAAAACTTCTTCGTGAAGCCACTTATCTCCCTCTTCCATGGAAACGCCTTCCGGATAGGAGATTGCAAAATTCCAACGGTAATTTGGGCCGTCTTCCATCATGCGATCTGTCCCTTTTATATCTTCTTCCCACCACATAGGGCAGAATGCAAAAACAAAAGGAGGACATCCATTTTTTCCACCAGTAGAACGGCCTTCATCTCCTGTAAGCATAACATCCGACACTGTTTCCGGAACCGTTCCCTGCCATTTTAATACTTCAATAGGGGTATATTCCTGAAATGCTTTTACTTTCAATGCCGGATCCATAATATTTACCAGCCAGTGATGTTCTGTCAGCTGCATTCTTACAGTGCCAAACGTTTCACCGTCTTTTGGGGTTGGCAAGGCATTATAAAATGCATATTTTGTACAATAAGGCTGAAACTGTGCCATACTCTCCGGAATGTGATGATAATACAGCCAGTGATGGAGTTTATGGCGGTACTCTTCATTTACTACATCTACATAAATAAAACTTCTCATGGGATCAAATTCAACTGCCATTTTTTATTCCTCTTCTTTTCGTTCTTTTTTCTGTTTTCTCTGTGTTGTTAAACACAGGCAAAAATGATCCACTCCTACTCCCACGTACCAGACACCGGCGACCATGGCTACAGCAATCTGAATAGGAAGTGTAGGTTTTGTATACAGAAGTTCCTGATCCATAATTGTAAGTCCAATGGCCCAGCCGCACAGCCAGGCAGGCAGGTAGATCCTCTTTTCAAAAGGGGAACTGATCATAACAGCCGCTGCTCCAAAAACAGCCAATGTTATAAACAATGCTGCATTTGCATGAAAAGGAAGGATTCCCATTGTTTTTAATGCCAGCACTGCCCATACATCACCGCACAGAAAGCCCATCATGATCCGGAAAGCTCCTTCTTTCCCCTGTCCGCTGCTTGTATACAGCCCGGCGCAGATCAGAGCCACCGCTCCTGTAGTGATCCCTATATATCCTGCGGCCACAGCCCATACAGGAGGCAGCAGGGCGATCCCTGCCGCCAGAGCCAGAACTTTTTTCTTTTTTTCTTTCATACAATTAAGCCAGCAGTTCTTCTACAAACTGTGCATGCTCTTTTTTACGGATCTTAAAAGCATCTGTCTTTCTTACTTCTGCATAATGGCCTTCCATTCTCTGGATATCATCTCCATGAATGAATTTTCCAGGAACGGTATCATGGGCATGTCCTAACTGCTCCTCAGGGAATACAAAACGGCTCTTTCCATCTTGGCTCTCTACTTTTCCTACCATACCGCAAAGAGCACAGATTGCTTCTGTAGAATCAGGATTCATATAGAACAGACGGTTATGGCAATGAGGACATAAGCCTTCTTCTCCCTGATACTGTGCATTCTCTACATCTTCTGCTGCTTTTACAATGTTCTTGCCGATCTGTCTTACCTGTTCCAGACGCTTATCATCCATGATCAGCTCTTTCGCCCATGGAAACCACGCATTATCAATAACTTTCCACATAGGAGTTAAAGCGTGCATCGCATGTTCACACTGGACTCTGGTTCCCCAGTCGGAGCCGCCGACTGCCATATAGGAAATTACTTTGTCCTTTAAAATACGCTCATCCGGCTGTTTTCCGCCGATCTCTTTTGCCACCTTGCTGCCGATGATATTATTACCACGGTCCATTCTTGGTCCGAAGCGGTCCATCATTGTATGGAAGAGACCGGAAGCCCCTTCCTCAAAAATAGGATCTGATATGATAATGCCATCTGCATCCAGCATTTTGGAGAGAAGTGCATCAAAATCGTCCTTTAACACGCACATATTGCCTTTTCCTGTCAACAGTGTTTTTACGCAGGCACAGCAGCCGGTACAGTGTTTAATATCCATCTGGGACATTCTGATAAATTCAATTTCTGCTCCTGCCTCTTTCGCACCCTTTAACGCCTCAATACAAACAGAGTCATTGGTTCCATTTTTAGTTCCGAAAGAAATACCTAAAATCTTTGTCATGGTACTGTTTTCTCCTGTTATCTTATTTACTTTCTTCTTTCATTTTCAGGATATAATATCCATCATCCAATGCATCAATGATGATATATCCTCTGTCATCTACGATTATATCTTCTGTAACAGCCAGTCTTGGTCCCGGGAAGCCTGGGAAATAAGATTCTTCCGGCTTTTTATTCGGATTCGGAGGAATAAAGTAGGCAATTTCCTTAATATAATACGGATCTGATACATCATATACACGTAATCCTGCATGGAAATAGCAGCAATAAACTCTGTCACCCCTCTGCTCCAGCCATGGCTTTCCGCTCATTGGTTCATGGATGTTGTGAGGACCAAAAGGACCTGCTACTCCAAGACCTGCCACATTAAAGTTTGGATATGGGAAATCCTTTGGAACTTCCGGATATGGGAATTCTGCGATCAGTGTAGGTCTTGTTGGGTCACTGACATCGATCATATGGATATTATTTAAAGCCTGTGCATGCTTGATCTTATCCGGTGTAAAGAACTGGAAACGTTCTCCCTCATTCTGTGCCACTACCAGATCTCTTCCTGGAAGAGGAAGGGCTGTATGGGTTCTTGCACCTGCCAGTTCACTGGAAAATGCAGGTCTTAACTTTAATTCTCCCAGACATTTCGGCCTTGTTACATCATGTACATCCAGAATCACCAGGCCTGCACCGCCATATCCGCAGTATGCAATTCCATCTCTTACAAATGGCGGTCCGTGAAGCCATCCTTTATCCATAAAGGATGGAACATGGGCAGCACCTGGATCAAAGGTACGTCCCGGATATCCGTCTGCATACTGATCCGGTCTCCACCAGCGGCCAACTTCTACTGGATGGGTTGGGTCTTCAATATCAATAATACGGTAGATCATCCCTTCAAATCCCACACAGTCACTGGACAGATGAACATATCTTCCTCCATTGTACATAAAGCGGTGAACGCCCATTACATTCTTTAAACCGCAATCCCAGTATCCTAAAAATTCAGGATTTTCAGGATCTTTTTTCAGGCTGTAAATACGGATGCCTGCCTCACATTTGATATTTTCCAGTTTTGACTGGTCTACTAATGCTCCAGGGCCGCTTCCGCAGCTCATAGCAACGATCATCAGATCATCCGCTACCTGGATCTTTGGACAGGTAGTAGTTGGATATTCCTCTGGATCTACCAGAGGAAAATGTTTTACAAACCGTGGATGGTATGGATCTGTTACGTCATTGATCATAACGCCATTTTTTGTGCCGCCAAAACAGCATCCATACATGTAATATCTGCCTTCTTTTGTCTTATAAAGAGCCATCTGGAATAAGCCGCAGGTTCCATCCATTGTATTAACGGAACACACTTCCAGATTTTTTATATAACCGTTATTTCCGGCTCCTTTTGCATAAAATGTATCTGCCATACTTTTACTTTTTCCTTTCTTTAAGCTTCTTTGTAAGCCTCTGCCTGCTCTCTTCCTTCCAGGATACGCAGTGCACCAGCTGCAAGGGATTCCAGTTCATTTTCCCCTGGAAGGACCATGACCGGGGCAATAAAACCAATATAATCTGTAATCCAGTCTGTAAGCATAGAAGAATATGCCACTCCACCGGTCAGGATGATGCCATCGATCTTTCCTTTTAACACAGGAGAAAGCTCGCCTACTCCTTTTGCGATCTGGTATGCCTGGGCTTCATAAAGTATTTTTGCCTGTTTATCTCCCTGGGCGATCCGCTTTTCAATTTCACGACAATCAGAAATTCCAAGATATGCCTTTAATCCGCCCTGACCGGCTAATTTCTTCTTCATTTCCCGGTAGCTATATGCACCGCCATAACACATATCCACAATATTGTTTAAAGGCGCGCTTCCGGAACGTTCTGGTGAAAAAGGTCCTCCATCTGCACTGATCACATCAATGATACGGCCCTTTTCATGGGCACTGATGGAAATTCCGCCTCCAAGATGGGCTACAATAAAATTCAGTTCCTCATATGTTTTCCCCATCTGTTTTGCTGCTTTCCGGCACATGGCTTTTGAATTAAGCACATGGCAGAAACTTTTTCTCACAATCTCCGGAAAGCCGGTGATCCGGGCAATTTCCTTCATTTCGTCTGCACCAACGGCATCATATATATAGGAAGGAATCCCAAGAGGGCCTGCAATGGCATCGGCGATCAATGCTCCCAGATTGGATGCATGTTCAATAGTCCCTCTGTCCGTCAGACGCTTTTTCATATCTTCTGTTACCAGATAACCGCCTGCGTGAATCCCGGTAAGTTGTCCGCCCCGTCCTACAACAGCTGACAGTTCACTGGTCTTTACACCATGTTTTTCCAGCACCTGAAGAATATTGGCTTTTCTCATGTCAAACTCATCTGTTACCCGGTTGTACTTCTTCAGTTCTTCATCACTGTGCACCACTGTTTCAGAAAAAAGTTCTCTTTCATCTTCATACACTGCAATCTTCGTGGAAGTAGAACCGGGATTTACTGCAAGGATCTTGTAGCTCATTTTATAATCCTCCTTTTCCGGATACAGCTGCAGAAACTACAATAGACAGATATTTTTCATCTGCACTGGATCCTCTGGAAGTAAGGACGATAGGGCATTTAGCACCTACTACGAAACCAGCCAGTCTGGCACCGCAGGTACAGGTATAGATCTTTCCTATTGCATTTCCTGTATGAATATTGGGCACGATAAGAATATCTACATCTCCGGCAATACGGCTTTCATATCCCTTTAATTTTGCAATATTCGCATCCACTGCACAGTCATAAGAGATCGGGCCTTCTACAATACAGCCTTTGATCTCTCCTTCCTGGTTCATCCTTGCCAGTTCTGCTGCATCCAGTGTTTCCGGCATTTTCGGGTTCACTTTCTCTACACAGGTAAGAACGCCTACCTTCGGGCATTCATATCCTAACGCATGAAAAACTTCCACTGTATTTTCAATAATGCCTTTTTTCTGCTCCAATGTAGGATAGGTTACCATTCCGCCGTCAACAGGGGCGATCAGTTTGTGGTATCCTGGAACTTCAAATAACGCTACATGCGACATCAGCCCGCCTTTTCCAAGACCTGTTTCCTTGTTGACCACTGCTTTTAAAATAACCTTTGTATCCAAATAGCCTTTCATAAGGAAATCCGCTTTTCCTTCTCTTACAAGGGCAACTGCCTTTGATGCCGCTTCTTCATTGTCTGCTGCCTGGTAAATATCTTCTTCTGGCACAGTTTCTCCCAATTCTCCAAGGATCTCTTTGATTTTTTCCTTATCTCCTACCAGCAAAGGTCTTACAATTCCTTCTTTTCTGGCATGAAGTGCTGCTTCCAATGTATGTTTTTCACCTGCTGCAGCCACGGCCATCCGCTTCACATTTGAACCGGTTTTTACTTTGTGGATCAGTTCATCAAAGTTTTTCATTTTGTTTCTCCTTCTTTTGCCTGTCTGCCGATCTCCATTCCTTTTTCAAATGCCTGTTTGTTTAAAGGAAGAAGTTTTGGCTTCTTTGACAGCTTATGTTCAATAGTCTCCCATACAATAGAAGGATCGATGACCTGGGTATATCCTACATAAACTCCTAACATGATCACATTTAAAACCTTTGCATTTCCAAGCTCCAGTGCCAGCTCTGTTACCGGTGCTTTAATGACGGTAACATCTTCACGGTTGATCTCGTCTTTTACAATGGAACTGTTAATGAACAGTCTGCCGCCTGGCTTTAACGTGCCCAGGAATTTATTAAGGGAAGGTCCGTTCATCACGATCAGATCGTCCATCACATCACCTAAAGGTGCACCAATCTGTTCATCGGAAATAACCACATAGCAGTTTGCAGTACCACCTCTTTGTTCTGCTCCGTAGGAAGGAAAAAATGTTACATTTTTATCTGTTGAATCACAGGTTGCAGAAGCCAGGAATTTTCCTAGTGTCATAACACCCTGTCCGCCGAAACCGGCTACACATAAATTTGTTTCCATGATCAGGCTTCCTCCTCTTCTTTATCTCTGATAACTCCCAGTGGAAATTCCGGAAGCATTTTTTCTTCAATGTAAGCCAGTGCCTTTAAAGGATCCAGTCCCCAGTTAGTAGGACAGCTGGTAACGATCTCTACCATAGAAAATCCTTTTCCGTCCAACTGGTTCTGGAATGCTTTTCTGATTGCCTGCTTGGTCTTTAATACGTTTGCAGGATTATTGCAGCTGGTACGTACCAGATAAGCAGGTGCTGTCAACTGGTTTAAGATCTCACACATATGCATTGGGTAACCATGCTTTTTGGCATCTCTGCCTCCAGGTGCTGTAGTTGCCTTCATGCCGATTAGTGTAGTAGGTGCCATTTGTCCGCCAGTCATACCGTAAATACCATTATTAATAAAAATTACAGTGAAATTTTCTCCTCTGTTCGCTGCAGACATAGATTCTGCCAGTCCGATAGAAGCGAAATCACCATCACCCTGGTAAGTAAATACAAGGCTGTCCGGATTTGCTTTTTTAATACCAGTTGCTACTGCACAAGCTCTTCCATGAGGTGCTGTTGTATTATCATAAGCCATATAATCCATATGAAGACCGCAGCAGCCAATTCCAAGTACGCAGGCTGCTTTATCTACCAGGTTCATCTCTTCTAAAACTTCACCGATCAGTTTCATTACTGTGCTGTGCATACAGCCGGGGCAGAAACCGGAGACTTTGTCTTCCTGAATGGTTTTTGTTCTTCCATAAATCTGTTCCATTTTCATTCCTCCCCTATTTATTGCAGATTTCTCTTACTGCTTCCATAATCTTTTCGCGGCTCATAATATTTCCGCCGGAACATAAACAGGTTTCTACAGGACAGCGGTCCTTCACAGCAGCTCTTACATCCTGTACAAACTGGGCAGGAATGGACATTTCTACATCAAGAACGGCCTTTATATTTCCATAAGAAAGCTGGTCAAATGCCTTGTATG
Organism: Agathobaculum sp.; assembly: GCA_963611035.1. Taxonomy (GTDB): domain Bacteria; phylum Bacillota; class Clostridia; order Lachnospirales; family Lachnospiraceae; genus Enterocloster. The sequence continues at coordinate 1,183 of CAVDQU010000114.1, read as the reverse complement.
GGAATGGATGAACAGTGATCGGACGGATCAATCCGGCCTTGATTCCTTCTTTGCGAAGTAATTCTACAGCGGACTTTGCAATTCTGGCAGAAATGCCATAAGCTGCGATCACAATTTCTGCATCTTCTATACAATAATTTTCAAACTGGACATCTTTTTCCCAAGATGCATATAAAGCTGCTGCCTCTTCGTTGGCAGCCTGCATATCACTGGTCTTCCAGTGTCCAGGTTCAATCCATGCCCTGTTTGCGTAATCCAGTTTATGTCCCACACAGGCCCATGAACGTTTTGCGGCTTTCATTTTGCGGATCTCTTCATCTGTTTTCATTTCCGGAAGTTCAACCGGCTCCATCATGGTTCCGATGACGCCATCTGCCAGGATCAGGACCGGATTGCGGTCACGGTCTGCATAATCAAACGCATGATAGGTCATATCTACTGCTTCCTGTACCGTAGAAGGTGCAAAAACAAGCATTTCAAAACCACCGTTTCCAGATGCCTTAGTTGCCTGGAAATAATCCATCTGAGCCGGCTGGATAGAACCTACGCCAGGGCCGCCTCTTGAAATATTGGCATATACCATAGGGATACGGGCTGATGCACAGTAGGAAATTCCTTCACTTTTTAAGGCAATACCAGGGCTGGAAGAAGAAGTCATGGCACGTACACCTGCTGATGCAGCTCCATAAACCATATTGACAGATGCAACTTCTGACTCACCCTGAACAAATTCCCCTCCTACTTCCGGAAGCCTTCTTGCAAAATACTCCGGAATCTCATTTTGAGGGGTAATGGGATATCCTGCAAAAAAACGACAGCCTGCACGTACAGCAGCTTCCGCAATTGCTTCGCATCCCTTCATAAATACTCTGGACATATTCATTTCCTCCTAAATCAAATGATGATTATCTGTAAACTTCAATAGCGCCATCCGGGCACATTCTTGCGCACATACAGCATCCTATACAGGCTTCCATATGTTTTGGTTCTACATATTCATAGCCTTTGGAATTTACCTTTGTTCCTACCCCAATCACTCCTTTAGGGCAAAACTTAATGCAGTACCCGCAGCTTTTGCAACGTTCTGCTATGACTTTGATCTCAGCCATTTTCTTTTCCTCCTGATCTTTTTATACAGCTTCCTGTTCCCAGGGATATGTAAGATACAAATGAAGCGGCATTA
>CAVDQU010000113.1:0-9373 GCA_963611035.1 Agathobaculum sp. | reverse complement strand
AGAGCTCTGCTGCTTTTTAATGGATACAGATACAATGTCCTGTCCGTTGTAACGGCCAATGGAATCTGCATCTTCCAGTGCATTGGAAACAGTTGCCACATCAGAAAGGTGAATAACATCTCCATTTGCCAGCGGGATAGCTACATTTTTCAGTTTCTCTGTATCGTCAAAATCATTTCCAACACTGACAGACAGATTCTGCTTTCCTACATTTACATCACCTGCAGGAATAGTAAAGTCTGCTGCACCTACGTATTGTGCGATCCGTGACATGCTCAGTCCATACTGAGCTACCTTTTCAGGATCCAGCTTAATACTGATGTATTCTTTCTGACCACCGGCCAGAGAAACTTCACCTACAGAGCCTATTTTTTCCAGTTCCGGCTGTATATTGTTTTCTACATATGTATAAAGGTTTCCGTCTACCTGGCCGCCTACCGCCAGTGTAATAACCGGCTGGGAATTCATATCCATTTCCATGATATTCGGCTCATTTGCATCATCAGGCAGATCACTTTTAATGCCGTCAATGGCTTTCTTTAAGTTAATATATGCAGTATCAATGTTTGTACCATAGTTATACTCAACTAATACGATAGCTACATTGTCCTGTGAGAAAGAATAAACGTTTTTAACATCATCCAGTGACGAAACCGCATCCTCTTCTTTGGTTGCGATCAGGTCCTTGATATCATCAGGGCTTGCACCTGCATAAACCGTGCTGACAATCAACATAGGAAATTCCATTTCAGGAGTCAGCTCTACCTTTGTCCCCAACAGGGACTGGATACCAAAATATGCAATGGTCAGCAAACACATGATAATGGTCACAGGCTTGCGTACCGCAAATTTTGTCAGATTTAACATCTTTTATTCACCTGCTTTCTGTGTTTCTTCTCCTGCATCTGCTGCAGCATTTTCTCCCTGCGCAGCATTCTCATTCTGTCCATCGTCACTGTCTAAAAGAACTTCCTGTCCGTCTACCAGCTCGTTGCTCCAGCTTGTGATGACCTGATCATCAGCAGTCAGTCCAGACTTGATCTCCATGGTCTGTGAATCATAAATACCAGATTCCACCATGGTCTTCTTTGCAACGCCATTGTCATAGCAGTATACAAAAGCATTTCCGTTGTCATAGTTTACAGCGTCTACAGGAATGGTCAGCACTTCATTTGCCTGATCCATAACTACTGTTAATTTTACTTTTGTTCCGCTTGTAAGACTTTCTGCGTTGTTTACAAATGCCTTTGCATCATACAGACCGGTTGCGGAGTTTACCATGCTTCCTACTTCTGTTACGTTGCCGTTGTATTCCGTACCGTTCTTTTCTACCTGTACCGGGTCATTTACCTTCATATTGCGAAGGATCTTTTCAGTAACACCGAACTTCACCTGAAGCTGGTCGCCGCCGGAGATCACGCAGATCTGAGTCGCTGTGGAAATGTGGTCATGAGGCTCTACATTTCTGGATTCGATGACACCGCTGATAGGTGCTGTTACTGTGGTGTACTCTACCTGCAGGTCATACTGGTTCTTTGCAGACTCATATGCCAGCTGGGCGCTGGTTGCAGAAGACTGAGCCTGGTCAAACTGCTGCTGGGAAATATAGCCAGCTGCATACAGCGGCTGGATACGTGCCAGTTCTCTTGCTGCATTGTCAGCTGCTACAGAAGCAGACTGCATCTGAAGCTGCAGGGCAGTCAGAGCGTCAGAATCGATCTTGCAAAGCACCTGACCTGCTTCTACCTGGTCACCTGCCTGGAAGTTTACTTCCAGAAGTTCTCCGCCGATCTTTGGCTGTACGATCGCTTTTGAGATAGGTTCAATAGTACCGGTCAGATCGGTATAAAGGGTGATATCTCCTGTTTCTGGATTTTCAACAGATACAGTTGGGCGTGTCTCATATTCTGCTTCTTTTTTATTGCCGCTGGCAATACGGACTACGATTCCTGCTGCTACCAAAAGAACTACCGCTCCCGCGATGAGTCTTTTTACATTTTTTTTCATTTTCCTGTGCCTTCCTTTCTTTTTCTCAAACTTTTGGATCACTCTCTGATCCCTTTGTCTAATATTGTCAGCTGGTGCCATGCAGCCTCCTTTAACTCTGCCAAAGAAGCGTAATGCTCTACATAGCGCATGGAAAGCTGGACCATAGCCAGCAGTCCCATATCAACAGCATATGCCAGTTTTTCCGGTGTCAGTCCCGAATATTTACTTTGATCCATATAGCCAAAGCAGGTTTCTATGGTCTGACGCCATCTGGGGCTTTCTTTAAACTGAAGGGCTCCCATTTTGCTTTTCTTGGTAAAATCCTCTTCTTCCATGACCCGTTTGTAGACTTTCCATACTTCCCTGGAAATATCATTTTCCATAGCCTGGCTCATCCAGTATTTCATGCTTTCATAATAGCTTCCATCTGACTGTTTAAACGCTTCTGTCAGATGCTGCAATACGGCTTCTACCCAGGAATCTACAATACAGTTTAACAGATCTTCTTTGTCTTCAAAATACAGATAAAAGCTGGCTCTGGATATCCCGGCTTTCTGGATCAGACTGCTGATGCGGATCTCTGAATAAGGAATATTCATAAATTCCTTACACATGGCTGCGAGGATCGTCTGCTTCTTACTGTCTGTAAGATTTATGAACTTCTGTGTTGGCATCCTTCTTCATCTCCTGTTCTTTCCCAGGCTGCTGTCCCAAACTCACACTTTTATGCGCAGATCGGATCAGGGGAAATTTTGCCTTCTCTCAGTCACAATTAATCATTATATGGATTTTTGTTTAAAGCGCAATGGACAAAATAAAACCGAATGCACAGTTTTTGTGCATTCGGCTATCAAGTGTACTAAATTGTTATTTTCTTATCATTTTCTTAACATCTATGATACTGGACCATGAAGGCGGTTGGCACTTTTCTCTAAGGCATGCTCCAGGCCACCACCAAAAAGATAATTGGCACGCATCAGGATATCTGACAATGACTTTTTATTTGTATTTTCTCTGCTTAACCACTCATACATGATCCCCCGGACTGCATGCTGGCTCATAGCACAGATCAGTTCTCTGTCTTCCGGCTGGGAATCAATGCCTTCTCCCACGCTGTCGATCACATAGTGGAAAAAGCGGTTGGAACAGTCATCTAATATTTTCCGCACCTCTTCACTTTTAGAAGAACGAAGGAGATTTTCAAAAATGGTCCTGTGATTTTCCAGATATTCCACTGCCTTTTCACAGATATGATCCTGGTCTTTTTCTTTTTCCTGCTGAAGAAATTTAAGGATCTCTTCCAGGGAATAGTCTATGTATGCCTTAAAAACCTGGTAAATGTCCTGGTAATGATAATAAAAGGTATTTCGTGAGATACCACACTGGTCTGTAATATCTTTTACCGTTATCTTGTCCAGCTGCTTCGTGGACAGCAGATTTTCAAATACCCTCATGATCACAAGTTTCGTAAATGCCGCCATTGTCTGCCGCTCCTTTTGTGTCCAAAGTGTGAACCTAGAACTTTATTATACGTTAGAGCGGCAGATATGGCAATAGACAGATTTTGGATTTTTGTCACACAGGTAACGCAAAACACCCCACCTGGCGGCGGGGTGCTGCTGTAAAATTGGCGGGAAGTATTGCGAAATATCTGCCTAATGCAGATTGGTGTATCCCATCAAGCTACGGTCCACCTGACCTGCTACCTCTCTTCCTTCCCGGATCGCCCATACAACCAGTGACTGGCCTCTGTGCATATCTCCGGCTACAAAGACTTTGTCTACACTGGTTTTATAGCTTCCTGCTTCTGTAGCTACGTTAGTCCTTGCATTGCGTTCTACGCCAAAAGCATCTGCTACATAGTCCTGGCATCCTAAGAAACCGGCTGCGATCAGCACCAGATCTGCAGGCACTTCTTTTTCACTGCCCTCTACCGGTACCATCATGGTACGGCCTGTTTCCGGATTCTTCTGGGGAGTCAGGCTGACTAAGATCACCTTGGAAAGCTTTCCTTCTCCGTCCTTTACAAACTCTTTTACAGTGGTCTGGTAAATACGGGGATCAGAGCCAAATACGCTGATGACCTCTTCCTGACCATAGTCTGTCTTTAAGATACGGGGCCACTCCGGCCATGTGTTGTTCTCCGTTCTCTTTACAGGAGGTTTCGGCATCATCTCTAACTGGGTCACAGATGCGCAGCCCTGACGGATGGCAGTTCCCACACAGTCATTGCCTGTATCACCGCCGCCGATCACAATTACATGTCTATCTTTGGCTGAAATATAATTTCCGTCCTCTAAATTAGAATCCAGAAGGCTCTTTGTATTTGCCTTTAAATAATCCACTGCAAAGTAGATACCGGCTGCGTCTCTACCGGGAACATCAATATTTCTTGGATTAGAGGCACCGCATGCCAAGATAATGCTGTCAAAATCACGTAAGATCTTAGCCGCCTTATAATTTCTTCCCACATCCGCATTAGTAACAAAGGTAACTCCTTCTTCCTTCATTACATTTACCTTGCGGTCAATGACCCACTTTTCCAGCTTCATATTCGGAATGCCGTACATAAGAAGGCCGCCTACACGGTCACTGCGCTCAAATACAGTTACGCTGTGTCCTCTCTTATTTAACTGGTCTGCTGCTGCCAGTCCGGAAGGACCGGAACCGATGACAGCCACTTTCTTACCGGTACGCACGGTCGGTGGTTTTACCTTTGCGTAGCCTTCTTCATAAGCCTTTTCAATAATGGCGTGCTCATTTTCCTTAATAGACACCGGATCACCGTTTAAACCGCAGGTACATGCAGCTTCGCATGGCGCCGGGCATACTCTGGAAGTAAATTCCGGAAAACTGTTCGTCTTCTTTAAACGGTTAAATGCCTGCTGCCAGTTGCCTGTGTATACAAGGTCATTCCACTCCGGTATCAGGTTATTTAAAGGACAGCCGCTTACCATGCCGCACATCATCATGCCGGACTGGCAGAAGGGAACGCCGCAGTCCATGCAGCGTGCGCCCTGTAATCTCTGCTCCTTTTCACTTAACGGAATGTGAAATTCATTCCAGTTTTTAATACGCTCCTTTGGTGGAAGCGCCTTTCCAGTCTCACGTTCGTACTCTAAGAATCCTGTAATCTTTCCCATTTTTCAGCGCCTCCTTAACCTCTGATGTTTGCATAAAATGCTTCGATCTGTGCCTGCTCACTGTTTAAGCCTTTTTCTTCCATCTGTACAATGGCATTCATCATGCGGCGATAGTCGTGAGGCACGATCTTCTTAAACTTAGGCAGATACTCGCTGAAGTGATCCAGAATATGCTTGCCTTTTTCAGAATTGGTATATGCCACATGCTCCTGGATCAGGCCTTTCAGTTCCAGAACGTCATATTTATTAGAAACATCTTCAAAGGAAACAAGTTCCTTGTTCAGGCGCTTGTAAAAGCTTCTGTCTTCATCTAATACATAGGCAATGCCGCCGCTCATACCGGCTGCAAAGTTCTTTCCGGTAGGTCCAAGGACTACCACGCAGCCGCCGGTCATATATTCACAGCCGTGGTCGCCTACTCCTTCTACTACTGCAGTAGCACCGGAGTTGCGGACACAGAAACGTTCACCGGCAATTCCGTTGATAAATGCCTTACCGCTGGTAGCGCCGTAAAGTGCGACGTTTCCTATTATAATGTTTTCTTCTGCCTTAAACTGTACACCCTGAGGCGGATATACGATCAGTTTGCCGCCGGATAAACCTTTTCCAAAGTAGTCATTGGAATCACCGGTCAGCTCTAAAGTCAGTCCTTTAGGGATAAAAGCGCCAAAGCTCTGGCCGCCGCTGCCGTTGCAGCTGATAGTAAAGGTATCTTCCGGCAGACCATCCGGATACTTTCTGGTGATCTCAGAACCGAAAATAGTACCTAAAGTACGGTTTACATTGCTTACATCTAACTGGATGCTCTTCTTCTGACCATTATTTAAAGCACTCTTTAACTTCTTTAATAAAATGCTTTCGTCTACTGTTTCCTCTAACTTAAAGTCATAGACTTCTTTTGAGTTATAACCAGCCAGTTTTACGCCCTCATACGGGTTATCCAGAATACGGCTTAAATCTACCTCTTTTGCGCGGCTGTATGTAATATCATCTTTTCTCTTTAACAGATCCGTACGTCCTACCAGCTCATCTACCGTGCGGACACCCAGTTTTGCCATATATTCACGCAGTTCCTCTGCAATGAACTTCATAAAGTTTACAACGTACTCCGGCTTACCCTTAAAACGCTTGCGAAGCTCCGGATTCTGGGTTGCAATACCCATTGGGCAGGTATCCAGGTTGCACACACGCATCATAACGCAGCCCATGGTTACAAGGGGAGCGGTTGCAAAACCAAATTCTTCTGCTCCTAACATACAGGCAATAGCAACATCACGTCCGGTCATCAGTTTACCATCTGTTTCCAGTACTACTCTGTCACGCAGTCCGTTCATGATCAGGGACTGATGTGCCTCTGCAACACCTAATTCCCATGGAAGACCTGCATTGTAAATAGAGTTTCTTGGCGCTGCACCAGTACCGCCGTCATAGGAGGAGATCAGGATGACCTGTGCGCCCGCCTTTGCAACACCGGCAGCAACTGTACCAACACCAGCCTCAGAAACCAGCTTTACTGAGATCCTTGCTCTTGTATTGGAGTTCTTTAAGTCATAGATCAGCTGTGCCAGATCCTCAATGGAGTAAATATCATGATGAGGCGGCGGGGAGATCAGGCTGACACCGGTTGTTGAATGTCTGGTCTTTGCGATCCATGGATATACTTTCTTTCCGGGAAGCTGTCCGCCTTCACCAGGCTTTGCGCCCTGGGCCATTTTGATCTGGATTTCCTGGGCGCTTACCAGATAACGGCTGGTAACACCGAAACGGCCGGAAGCTACCTGCTTGATGGCAGAACAGCGATTATGGTCAGCAGGACCTGGAACCAGACGATCCAGACTCTCACCGCCTTCACCTGTATTTGACTTACCGTGGATCCGGTTCATAGCAATAGCCAGTGTCTCATGGGCTTCCTGGGAAATAGAACCATAAGACATGGCACCTGTCTTAAAACGACGTACAATGGAATCCGCATTTTCTACCTGATCCAACGGAATGCCGCCGTCTTCCGGATAATTAAAGTCCATCAGGTTGCGCAGATGATAGGTCTTTCCCTCGTTATCCAGTGTATCTGTATACTGCTTGAAAATGCTGTAATCGCCCTTTCTGGTTGCTTCCTGAAGCAGATGGATAGTAAGGGGGTTGTATAAATGCTCTTCCTGGCCGGAACGTGATTTGTGGCTTCCTACGCTGTCTAAAGTAAGATCCACATCCAGTCCCAACGGATCAAAAGCTGCGGAATGAAGTACATCCACATCATTTTCAATGTCCTTCAAAGTGACACCGCCTACGCGGCTTACTGTGTTCGTGAAATATTTATCAACCACTTCTTTTGAAATACCGATCGCCTCAAAAATCTGGGAGCCCTGATAAGACTGGAGAGTAGAAATACCCATCTTGGAAGCGATCTTTACAATGCCGTGAAGCACTGCCAGATCATAGTCTTTTACTGCTGCATAATAATCTTTATTTAACATACCTGTCTCAATAAGGTATTTGATGGACTCGTGTGCCAGATACGGATTGATAGCACAGGCACCATAGCCTAATAAAGTAGCAAAATGATGAACCTCTCTTGGTTCCCCGCTCTCTAAGATCAGGGCTACGCTTGTACGTTTCTTAGTGCGTACCAGATACTGCTGAAGAGCAGATACGGCTAACAGTGACGGGATCGGCACATGGTTTTCATCAATATCGCGGTCAGACAGGATAATGATATTGGCACCGTCCTTGTGGGCACGGTCTACCTCTAAGAACAGACGTTCAATGGCCTTTTCAAGAGAAGTGTTCTTATAATAAGTAATCGGGATCACTTCTACTTTAAAGCCGGTTTTTTTCATATTTTTGATCTTCAGCAGATCTGTTTCCGTAAGGATCGGATTTTCCACACGTAAAATCTTGCAGTTTTCAGGTTCTTCCTCCAGAATATTACCTTCTTCACCTACATATACTGTAGTAGAGGTAACGATTTCTTCTCGAATCGCATCGATCGGCGGATTGGTAACCTGGGCAAACAGCTGTTTAAAATAATTAAATAATGGCTGATGTTTTTTAGACAACACAGCCAACGGTGAGTCAACACCCATGGCAGATACCGCCTCTGCCCCGTTTAATGCCATTGGAAGGATCATCGTATGATACTGCTCATAAGTGTAACCATAGGTCTTCTGTAAACGGAGACGTTCTTCTTTTGTAAGTGTGGGAGCCGCCTGGTTCGGCACGTTCAGATCCCTTAATTCGATCAGATTAGAATCCAGCCATTCACCATAAGGGTTTTTCTGTGCATAGCGCAGTTTCAGCTCTTCATCACTGATCATCTTTCCTTCCAGCGTATCTACCAGCAGCATTTTTCCCGGGCGGAGACGATCTTTTTTCACAATTCTTGTCTGGTCAATATCAATAGCACCAACCTCTGAAGACAGGATCATATAGCCATCATCTGTAATATAATAACGTGAAGGACGCAGACCGTTTCTGTCAAGGACTGCACCAACCATATCGCCATCTGTGAACAGGATGGATGCAGGTCCGTCCCATGGCTCCATCATGGTTGCATAATAACGATAGAAATCCTTGATCTCAGAATCCATGTATTTATCATGCTCCCACGGAGCCGGAATGGTCACCATAACTGCTAATGGCAGGTCCATACCGCTCATAACCATAAATTCCAGTGCATTGTCCAACATAGCGGAGTCAGAACCTTCCTGGTTGATAATAGGAAGTACCTTGTGCATATCATATTTAAAATACTCAGATTCCATGTTCTCTTCACGGGCCATCATCTTGTCTACATTTCCGCGGATGGTATTGATCTCACCGTTGTGAACGATAAAACGGTAAGGGTGGGCTCTCATCCAGCTGGGATTAGTATTGGTACTGAAGCGGGAATGTACAATTGCAATAGCGGATTCATAATCCTTATCCTGCAGATCTGCAAAGAACAGACGCAGCTCACCTACAAGGAACATACCTTTGTATACAATAGTCCTGCTGCTTAAAGATACTACATAGGTATCTTCATTACTCTGTTCAAATACACGGCGGACAACATACAGTTTCCGGTCAAAATCCAGGCCTTTCTTAACATTTGCAGGTTTTGCAACAAAGCCCTGAGCGATATAAGGCATAACATCTACTGCCTTTTTGCCTAATACTTCCGGGGCCGTGGGAACGTTTCTCCAGCCAAGGAAGGTAAGGCCCTCTTTCTTGACGATGATTTCAAACATCTTCATAGCCTGTTT
>CAVDQU010000112.1:0-9387 GCA_963611035.1 Agathobaculum sp. | reverse complement strand
CAATTCGGTATCAGAGGGGTCAAAATGCCTTTTGACCCCAACATCATAATATTGGGATTGGATATATTAAACCAGTAAGTGACTGCACAGGTTACCACCTGGAGAAGTCCCATAAGAAATATCCATTTATTATTTTCATCCTGCTGTATGGCTTCCAGAATTTTCATAAGCATACCCTCTATTGGTTTTGTAACGCAATAATAATTGAACTACCGTCCAAAATACGCTTTTATGGTCTCCATCCGTTCCTGCTGGCCTACTTTAAATGGACAGCGTTTGTTGCAGTGACCGCAGTGGATACAGTCAGAAGCTGTTTTTTCCAGAGTCAGATAATGCTCTTTTGCCAGCACATCTCCCTGAAGAGACAGGTCATAATATTTGTTGATCAGGGCAATGTCAAGACCTGCCGGACATGGATGGCAGTGGCGGCAGTAAACACATTTTCCTACTGAATCATCTGGTACAAAAGAGCCGATCACAGAATAATCCCGCTCCTCTTCTGTGGTATCCAGATAAGTAAGGATCTCTTTTAACTGCTTTACATTTCCCGGGCCTCCAAGAACGGTAAGTACACCTGGTTTGTCCAGTGCATACTGGATACACTGTACCGGTGTCAGTGCCTGGTGGAAGGGTGATTTTGCTGCGTCTAACAGTTGACCTGCATTAAATGGCTTCATAACCGTAATGCCTACGCCTTCTTTTTCGCAGCGTCTGTACAGATCCTGGCGCTCTCCTGCTGCTCCAATGGCAAAATCACCCCGCCCAAAGTCATACATCGGATTAATAGAAAACATCATCACATCCAGAATTCCCATATCAAGGACCTTATTTGCCAGCTCCGGCGCATGGGTGGAAAGACCGATATGTTTTACAACGCCCTGAGCCTGCATATCCTGGATAAACTTTAAAATCCCGTGTTTTTCGTACGCCCGAAGATCTGCTTCCTCATCCAGGCAGTGGATAAAACCAAAATCAATATAATCCGTCTGAAGCTTATCTAACTGCCAGGCAACGGAACGCTTTACAGTATCCAGATCTGTAGTCCATCCATATTCACCAGACATATAATTGGCCCCGAAATGGACCTGGAGCATGGCTTCTTTTCTCCGTCTTGCCATTACTTTTCCATAAGCCGGGAAGATACTTGCATGTCCTCCAGCCATGTCAAAATAATTAACGCCTGCATACAGGGCATATTCTACAGTCTTAATAATGTCCTCTTCCTTCTGTTCACCTACTACAGAAGAACCCATTCCGATCACACTGACCATTTCTTCCCCATGTGGCAATTTACGATATTCCATAACTTTCTTCTCCTGTTTTATAAAATATTTGCTTCCATTTTCTGTTGCGTATTTTTCTCATTTATATAAACAGTATAAGCTATGGAGTTTGCTCCAAGTCAAGGGATTTGCACAGAATTTTCCTTATGCCTCCATGATACCATAGCCAAACTGATACCATTTATGGTGTTCCGGGATAAAGAAAGCTACATCCGGACATGCATTCTGGATGTTTTTGCGAATGGTATCCAGCACGCCTTCTGCATTTAACTTATCTGCCGGAAGATCCATGCCTGCTAAGAGCTCCGGCTTTGCAGCAAATAACTTTTCCCAGATATCATAGTGATGCGGAACCACCACCTTTGGATTAATGGCCTGAACCAGTCTTGCAAACATCTGATGATCCTGTTTTGGGCTGACATGCATGAAAGCGATCTCATTTCCACTATATTTCTCCATACGGTGGATCTGCTCCTCTGTGGTCATTCCGCCCCAGACAACGGCTCTGTATCCATTGGCATCGGTAATACGGAAGTTATACATTTCCAGAGAACCATACCACATAGTCTCTCTTCTGCTTCCGTCCTTCTGGATGCAATAGCCCCGGTCCCAGTAATTTCCGCCCTTTGACTCTGTATGTCTTGCAGAGATCACTTCGATCTTCACATCGTCAAATTCATATTCTTCCCCGCCCCGTATACGGAACAGGCGCTCTACATTCAGGTCATATTCCTTACATAATGCTTCCGCAGACAGATCACCTACAAAGATGGCAGCTTTAGGAAAACGCTTCTGAATCCGTCCGATGCTGTCGGAATGGTCGTCATGTGTATGGGTAAGAAGAACGTAATCCGCCCGTTCGATCTCATCAATGCTGATAGGATAGATCTGTGCCTCGTTCAGCCACGGATCCACTAAAAGATGCTTTCCGCTGGATAACTCCATCTCAAAGCCTGCGTTGTTCAGCCATCTGAATTTTATACCTTTTCCTGTGATGTTCATTGTTTTGGTCCTCCTGTATACATATGTTCATCTCTGTCCTTTACTCTTTAATTATATTCCGATTTTTTGACAAGTGCAACGTTAAACCAAATTCCTTGTGTTTTTGTTTTTTTTTCTCTGATAATACAATCAATCACGAAAATAAGAAGAGCTGCGCCTGTGAAATTCTGTTTTGTATTGCAGATTCACAGGTTCGGTCCTTTGTTTTACGGAAAATTCAATTTGTACTCAATTGAAGATAACGAATATAGGATGCATAAAGAGCCATCTGATCGTAGACATTATTCAGATCTTTTCCGCACAATTCCCGGATTCTCCGAATCCGGTAAGGAATGCTGTTACGGTGAAGGTGCAGCTCTTTACTCAGTTTCTGAATGTCACCATTGCAGCGGATCCAGGCAATAACTGTTTCGGCCAATTCTGCATTAGAACCTTTCTCTTTCAGAATGAGGAAATCAGTTTCCAGCCCGGGCAAATCCAGATGAGACAGCGCAAGAGCAGTTTTCATAAAATCATAGTCAAAACACTTCCGGTCCGAGAACAGAAGCCGTCCCAGATTTAAGCATTCCAGTGCAGTTTGACAACCGGCATTCAAACAGGATTGACCGCGGCAGAGACCGGAGGGAAGGGTGGAGAACAGAGACAGTATCCGGTGCAGCCGCTTTTCAAAATCATCCTGTTCCCGGATCAGAATCAGTTCCGAGGTCTGGGACAGAGATACCATAAAATCATCCGGCGACAGAAGCTTATGGAGCATAGGGGATAAGAAGGCATATTCCGGTGTGTCGGGATCGGTAACAAGGATGGTACGTGTGCCGGAAATGTCAATTCCGAAACGTTCTCCTCGTTTCTGAAAGGTGCTGTTATAAGGCGGCTGCATGTGGAGCCATTCAAACAGAAACTGGTCGCGCTCCTGGTTCTGGCTATGCAGGCTACGGGAACTGAGCAGCTCCTCGTACATCATTTCCGCGGCAGAACTTAAAATAGAAGCCAGTTTTCCGGAGTCCGGCGCAGAGTCAGGAAGAACCAGAGCTCCAATCCGGCTGTTGTGGTAGCGGAGCGGAGCAGCTGTGCCGGAAAACTGATCCAGATGTTCGGGATCCGGTACGGTGGATACGGGAGCGTTTAAGTTCAGGCACTGGATGGCCAGCAAATTTAAAGAACCGGTCAGATTCGGGTCACTGGAAACTACAATACGCCCACTGGCATCACAGATCATAAGTCCGCTCGAAGTATGTACTTGAAGTTTTTGGGCAATTTTAGTAATCATGGGGATATCCATCATGGCAGACCTCCAGAGTTTTTTCTATATCATTATAATAAAAAAAGATTGGAAAGCAAGAATTTCCTCTATAAAACTGTGCATATGCACAAAAATGATCAAAAAATGTACTGAATGTAACCAATAGAATTTGTCAGGATCGAATGTTAAAATCGAAGCATGGCACGCAATAGAAAGGAGGTATACAAAATCGAACGAGCCGTTGCACGATTTATGCGATACGCAGATTGCGCCAGTGAGTCTCATCATGAACGTGCATTCTGCGAATTGATGGAACAGGAACTGGATGCGCTGCAGATTCCTCATAAACGACAGATGCTGGACAGCCGGGTGATTACAGACGGATGGAATATATTTGCCAGATGTCCGGGAAATCGCAAAAAGAAGCCTCTTCTGATTTTGCTTCACATGGATACCACAGCTCCGGGAAACCAGGTGAATTCTATCATAACAGAAGGGAAAATTACCAGCAGTGGAAACAGTGTTCTGGGAGCAGATGGGAAGCTGGCCATTGCACTGTTTCTGGAATCAATCAGCCAAATGAACGAAGCCGGTGAGTCCATTCGTCCGCTGGAACTGCTGTTTACCGTCTGTCAGGAACTTGGTTCCTATGGTGGAAAGTATGCAGATTATTCCTGCGTAGAAAGTGAAGAGGCTCTGATTCCGGACCACTATGTGACGGGAGAGGTTCTTTTGCGGACACCGGCAAGACACTTTATCCATGTGGAACTGATTGGACAGGGGGCTCATGTGATACGGCAAGATGAGCCTGGTGTCAATGCACTGGAAACCGTAGTAAAGATTCTTCATCAGATCCCCATGGGGCAGGTGGATGAGAACCTCCGGATCAATGTATTTGACCTGGTTTCACTGTCCCAGTCCAATGCTGTTCCCGGACACGCACGCTTTGATATGGAAGTGCGAACATTTGGGACAGAAAAGTGGGAGCAGGTTTCTGAGAAAATCTGCTGTATCATTGCCGAAACGGCCCGAATGAGCGGCTGCCGCTGCAATATCCGGAAGGAATGTGACTTCCCGGAATCTGATTTTTCTGTGAATGGAGATATGCTAAAACGCCTGGAACACATCTATGAACATGTAGGGATCCCCATGAAACGGACAAGATCTTTTGGCGTCATGGATGCAACCTGCACCCAGCAGATTGGCATTAGAAGCATTCCAATCGGGCTTTCCATCTACCATTCGCATAGTGCCTGTGAGTATGTCGTGATCGACGAAATGAAGAAAATGTTACAGCTGGTAAAGCAGATCCTGAGAGAATTCTGATATTTACGAGAAAGGGGAAAAAAATGAGTAAAGACACTAAAAAAGCATCCCATACCATGAACCCGTTTATACCGCTGCTAATCATAGTAATTTTGTGTACCATCGTATCTTATTTTGTAAACCCGGGCGCTTACGACCGTGAGACCATTGACGGTGTGACCCGTGTTCTGGCAAACAGCTACCACGAAGTAGACCGGACTCCGGTAACCATTTTCCAGATGTTCCGTTCCATTCCTGAAGGCATGACAGCTACCGCCAACATGATGTTCTGTATCATGATCATAGGCGGCGTTGTTGAGATTTACAAGCGTACCGATACCGTTGGTGCAGCCATCAACAGCGTGCTGAAGGCATCCGAAAAACTCAGCAGCCAGGTCATCATCGCCATTGTTATGATTGTGTTCTTCATCCTGGGCGGTATTCTTGGATGGAGTGAGCATATCATCCCGTTTGTGCCGATTATCATTTCTTTGGCATTGTCCCTGGGTTACGATTCTCTGGTTGGTATGGCCATCTCCGGTTTTGCCTGCCTGATCAGCTTTGCGGTAGCACCCTTTAACATGTTTACCATTGGCGTATCCCACACCATTGCGGAGCTTCCGATGTTCTCCGGATGGGAACTGCGTTTTCCGGCTCTGTTCTGTGTCTGGATCTTAAGTCTTGTATGGACCATGCGTTACGCGAAGAAGGTAAAAGCAGACCCGTCCAAGAGTCTGGTCAAAGATATTGATACTTCTTCCCTTCGCATCCCGATAGATCCGAACTTGAAATTTGACGCACCGAAGAAAGCTTCCGCAGTGGTTCTTCTGGTAACAATCATCATCACCATTTATGGTATTCTGAACTTAAAATGGTCTTACACCGAAATGGCAACTGTATTCTTAATGGGCGCCCTGATTGTATGTCTTATAAATCATGTTGGCCTTGATGACGGCATCAACATGATCCTGGACGGCTGCCGCGGCGCATTTGCAGGTGCCCTGATCATTGGTATTGCAAGATCCGTACAGTGGACCATGACTACCGGTGGCCTGGTAGACCCACTGGTACACAGCCTTTCCGGCCTGATGAATGGCGCATCTGCTTATGTCAGCGCAGTCGGCATGTTTATTGTAAACTTCTTCATCAATGCGCTGATCCCATCTGGTTCCGGACAGGCAACCGCAGTTATGCCGATCATGATTCCGCTGGCGGATATGCTGCACATTACCAGGCAGACTGCAGTTATGGCATTTCAGTTTGGTGACGGTATTTCCAACACCTTCTGGTTCACTAACGGAACTCTGCTGATCTATCTGTCTCTGGCAAAAGTACCGTTAAAGAGCTGGTACAAATTTGTTATGCCGTTACAAGGCCTGTTCCTGATCATGCAGCTGGTATTCCTGTATATTGCAGTTTCCATCGGATACGGCCCGTTCTAATAAGGCGCCCCGATAAGTATGGAGAGGAGATATCATGTTATGAACGTAATGGAAGAAGTATTGAAACAGAAAGAATATACGATTTCCATGCGCCGGATGTTTCACCGTCATCCGGAATTAAGCATGAAAGAAACGGAAACAGCGGCACGGATCCGTGCGGAGCTGGATAAGATGGGAATCCCCTACGAGACAGTAGGTGAGACCGGAACCATCGGAACTCTGAAAGGGAAAAAGGAGCATCCGATCATTGGCCTGCGCTGCGACATCGATGCGCTTCCAATCACCGAAGTCAAGAATCTGGAATTTAAATCTGAAAATAAAGGTGTAATGCATGCCTGCGGACACGATGGACATATCAGCATGCTGCTTACCGCCGCAAAGGTACTTTCCGAGCACAGAGATGAATTAAAGTGTACGGTAAAATTCATCTTCCAGCCGGCGGAAGAACAGATGTGCGGTGCCATTCAAATCTTAAATTCCGGAAAACTCGGAGAACTTGATACCGTGGCCGGCATGCATATTTTTCCGTATTTAAAGACCGGTACCATTTCCGTAGATCCAGGTCCCCGCTATACTTCCGCAGGATTTATGAATATTAAAATTATCGGCCGCAGCGGCCACGGTGCTATGCCGCAGTATTCCGTAGACCCGATCTATGTGGGCGCCAAGGTAATTGATGCACTGCAGAGCCTGGTCAGCAGGGAGACAAACCCGATGGATACCGTGGTTATCAGCATCTGTACCTTCCATGCAGGAACACTGGCCAACATCATTGCAGAGACCGCAGAGATGAGCGGAACCGTCCGCACTTTCAATCCAAAACTGCAGAAGAAGCTTCCGAGTATGATCGAACGTGTAATCAAAAGTACCTGCGAAGCTTACCGCGCTTCCTATGAACTGGATTACTACACCGATATCCCGGCCACCATCAATGACGAACGTTGCAGTGAGATTGCAGAAGAATCTGTGAAAAAGATTCTAGGGGAAGAAGGCGTGATCCATTATGAGGGAACACCGGGCGGAGAAGACTTCTCCTACTTTCTGGAGAAATTCCCGGGTGTCTATGCTTTCATCGGATGCCGGAATAAAGAGAAAGACTGTTGCTATCCGCTGCATCATGAGCGCTTTGACTTAGACGAGGATGCATTGCCAAACGGTGCAGCGTTCTACATACAGTATCTTCTGGATACCCAGGAGAAATTTGCAAAAGAATAACGGAATCTGTATTTTGAGAATCGAGCAGGAGGCTAACCATTTGTTGATTAGCTGTCCTCTCACACCATCTGGCATACGGTTCTGTACCAAGGCGGTTCTTTCGTTTTCATATAAACTGTCAGATAATAGTCAAGCATGGATGTATATCCCAGCTTGACTATTATTATTCTGAAAGTGTTGCCAAGCGACCAGACAGACTGCTCTAATTCCTCGTTGTACCATTCATCCGTTGCCTTGAGTAGTTCTTTCACAGCCCCATTTACCTGTAATCACACCTCTTACACTGGATCATCTCATTCCTGCTATCCTCTTTATAAAATACTCCCGCCCACTGGCAGATGCTCTGTAAAATAGGGATCACGGAATTTCCTTTTTCTGTGAGACTGTATTCCACTCTTGGGGGGATCTCATCATAGGACTGACGCTTTATGATCCCATTGGTGATCAGTTCCTTTAATGCAGCTGCCAGAACTGCATCGGTAATATTTCCCATTTCCCGGCGCAGTTCGCTATAGCGCAAAACCTTTTTCGCTGCCAGCACACAGATAATACGGGAATTCCATTTTCCCCCAAATACTTCCAGACCATATTCTAAGGGACAGCGGATGTCTTTTTCTATTTTTCTTTGATACATATGTTTTCCCCCTTATTCCCATCTTAAAAACCTGGATCCATTTACAACCTTATCACATTATAATATAACGTCATCAATACGCAAAAAGCAATGGAGACCGGCAGTGTTTTCTTCACAATATCCCCCAAAGTTACGTGGAAATAATCCGCTGCCACTACCAGACACACATGGGTAGGCGAAAGCTGACTGGCTGCATGAGCCATGCACATAAGATAGGCCATTAAAGGGGCACCTCCCGGAATTGCCGCAAAAGCCAGAGGTGTTCCCATGGCAATGGCACCTGTAGAGCCGCTGATCACCGTTGCTGTAAAGAATAAAAGGCCAAAGATCAAGTACGTAGGAAGAGGCAGTTTTGCCATAGCATCCGGCAGAAGCATTAACACACCTGTATAAGCGATCAGTTCCTTTAAGCACAGTACCAGAAAGGTATTTCCCAGCATTTTCTTTTCAAAGGCAGAAAAAACAAATTTCTTTATTTCATCCAATGTTACCCGATAAATGATAATACTCAACAGGATGGATACAAGAACAGCTGTTACTACCTCAAAATGGAACAGTAATATCAATATAAGGATCAGGATCAGTGACCACAAGTGCTGCATCAGATGAAGAAGATCTGCCAGCCGGTTGCCGCTTACCGGTGTACCTGTATCACTTGGAATGCGGCGCAGATAAATAATATATCCCAATCCGGCTAATACAATGACTGGAAAAATCATATAAAGGATAAATGCTGATATCTCAACTCCTGAAAGATTTGCCATAAGAAGTACCGCTGTATAAGTTGGAAGCACGCTTTCCGGAACATGTCTGAACCAGCTGGCTGTAAAAGCCTGCTCCTTAGGATTCAAATATCCCTCAGTAGCCTCTTTTACTATATCTGCGCAAAGGATCATGGAAGCCGCCGAAGGCAGCAGACCGATGAAAAAAGCAGCTCCCGCTGTATTAATACGTCGGTTATGAAAAATACCATTAAGATCCTGCTGGGCCAGACGGATCTGGCTGCGTGACTCTAATATCCTCTGTAAAAATGTGATCAGATACAGGGACAGCAAAACAGATAAAGAAGACCCGTTTGTGATAACACTGGCTATCTTACCTCCAATTACTGTTACTGGAATCCGAAACAGCACTGCCGTTACGATCATTCCCCCTGCGATCGCCTGATACAGCGGTCTTCCTACCGCCAAAAGCAAGATGATAACTGCAAATACAATACCTAAAAAAGCAATTTCCATGATGTGTGTCCTCCTGTGTATACTG
>CAVDQU010000111.1:0-9402 GCA_963611035.1 Agathobaculum sp. | reverse complement strand
GTATGTATCCAACTTCACCGACGTAGATGACAAGATCATCAAGAAGGCAAATGAAGAAGGTGTAGATGCAGAAGTCATTTCCAAGCGCTATATTGAAGAGTGCAAAAAGGACATGGCAGCATTAAATGTAAAACCTGCTACTGTAAATCCACAGGCGACCCAGGAGATCCAGGGCATGCTTACCATGATCCAGACCCTGATCGACAAGGGCCACGCTTATGTTGCAGATGACGGAACTGTATATTTCAAGGTAAAATCTTTTAAAGAATATGGAAAATTGTCCCACAAGAACTTAGACGAACTTCAGTCCGGCTTCCGTGAATTAAAGGTAAGCGGCGAAGAAGTAAAGGAAGATCCAAACGACTTTGTATTATGGAAGCCAAAAAAAGAAGGAGAACCTTACTGGGAGTCTCCATGGTGCCAGGGTCGTCCAGGTTGGCATATTGAGTGCTCTGTTATGGCAAAGCATTATCTTGGCGACCAGATTGATATCCATGCAGGCGGCGAAGACCTGATCTTCCCACATCATGAAAATGAGATCGCACAGAGTGAGTGTGCAAATGACAAGACCTTTGCAAACTACTGGATGCACAATGGTTTCTTAAATATTGACAATAAGAAGATGTCCAAATCCCTTGGAAACTTCTTTACTGTACGTGATATTGCTGAAAAATACGATCTGCAGGTACTGCGTTTCTTCATGTTAAGCGCACACTACAGAAGCCCGATCAACTTCAGTGCAGAGCTGATGGAAGCTTCCAAGAACGGCTTAGAGCGTATCCTTACAGCAGTAGACCGCTTAAAAGAGCTGAATGCAAAGGCAGAAGGCAATGCAGAGACCTGTGCAGAGCAGGAAAAGATGGTAGAAGTACAGAAGCTGCGTGAAAAATTTGAAGCAGCTATGGAAGATGACTTTAACACAGCAGACGCTGTTTCTGCTATTTTCGAGCTGGTAAAACTGGCTAACTCCACAGCAGATGCTTCCAGCACAAAATCTTATGTTTCCTGCCTGTTAAAGACTATCGAGCAGTTATGTGATGTTTTAGGCATCATCACAGAGAGAAAGACAGAAGTCCTTGACAGCGAGATCGAGGAAATGATCGCAGCAAGACAGCAGGCAAGAAAGGACAGAAACTTTGCTCTTGCAGATGAGATCAGAGGAAAGCTTCTGGATATGGGTATTGTCCTGGAAGACACCAGAGAGGGCGTAAAGTGGAAGAGAGCATAACTTTAAAGGACTTTCTGGGATTTTATAAGAAGACAATGGAAATGGGTCCTGTAGATGCAGGAACCTATTCTCCTCTTGTGCTGGCATACATCGGAGATGCAGTTTATGAGGTGATGATCCGTGCCAAGGTAGTTAATAAAGGCAGTATCCAGGTGAATAAGCTTCACAAAAGGAGTGCGGAGTTAGTAAAGGCTGGTACTCAGGCTGCTATGATCCGTCTTCTGGAAGCGGATCTTACTGAGGAAGAACATGCTGTATATAAAAGAGGCCGCAATGCCAAATCTGTTACTATGGCAAAACATGCCACCATGGCAGATTACCGCACAGCAACCGGTTTTGAAGCACTGGTTGGCTGGCTGTTCCTGGAAGAGCGCTTTGAACGTCTTACAGAGCTTGTAAGCATGGGCCTTGAAAGGATCGGCGCACTGGAGATTAAAATAACATCAGCACCAGAACAAAAAGGAGAATCATAATACATGAGATACGAAGAACTGACCATTGAAGGCCGCAATGCCGTATTAGAAGCATTCCGCTCCGGCAAGACCATTGACAAGCTGTTTGTATTAGACGGCTGTCAGGACGGTCCGGTAAGGACCATTGTCAGAGAAGCTAAAAAATACGATACCATTATCAATTATGTTGCAAAAGAACGCTTAGACCAGATGTCTGAGACAGGAAAACACCAGGGTGTTATCGCTTATGCAGCTGCTTATGAGTACGCAGAGGTGGAGGACATGTTAAAACTGGCAGAAGAAAAGGGCGAACCGCCATTTTTATTCCTTCTTGACGGGATCGAAGATCCTCACAATCTGGGAGCTATCATCCGTACTGCCAATCTGGCTGGTGCACATGGGGTTATTATCCCAAAGCGCCGTGCAGTAGGACTGACAGCTACCGTTGCGAAGACATCGGCCGGTGCGCTTAATTATACTCCAGTTGCAAAAGTGACAAACCTGACTGCTACGATGGAAGATCTGAAAAAGAGAGGTCTCTGGTTTGTATGTGCCGATATGGGCGGCGACGTGATGTACAAAATGAACCTTACCGGCCCTATTGGACTTGTAATTGGAAACGAGGGGGAAGGCGTCAGCAAACTTGTGAAGGAACACTGCGATATGGTAGCATCCATTCCTATGAAAGGGGATATTGATTCCCTGAATGCTTCCGTAGCAGCAGGTGTGTTAGCTTATGAGATCGTACGTCAGCGTCTGGCTAAATAACAGCCCGGACTGCTTGGACGGCACGATGGAACAAGGAGTTGAACAGCTTTGAAAAGAACAAAAAAGATAACAGCTGCCTTACTGGCAGCAGTAACTGTAATAACATCAGGCCAGACAGCTATTATGACTGGTCTGGCAGCACAGCAGACTTCCAAGACTACCATTGAAGACACCCAGGTGCCTTTATACAGCAAGCCTGCAGGAAGCTATGTGCTGACACCTATTGCTTCTGGTGTGACTGTATATAAAAATGATAAAGCTACTTTGGATGCGTCCAATACAGCATCCGGCTACATTATGGTCAAATATACCGGCAGTGTAGGCAAGATCAAAGTCCAGGTGTCAAAAAGCGGCTCTGAGACTTATACATATGATCTGAACAGCAGCGGTACCTATGAGGTATTTCCATTATCTGAGGGAAATGGCACCTATCAGGTAAAGGTATTTGAAAATATCCAGGGAACTCAGTATTCCCAGGCATTCAGCCAGAGTCTGGATGTGAATATCACTGATACCTTTGGACCGTTTTTGTATCCGAACCAGTATGTAAACTTTAATTCTGCCAGTGCAGCCGTGCAGATGGGGGCAGAACTTTCTGCGGGAGTTACAGATCAGATCGGTGTAGTTACTGCTATTTATAACTATGTTATCAACAATCTGACTTATGATACAGCAAAAGCACAGTCTGTACAGTCTGGTTATCTTCCAAATGTAGATGTAGTCCTTGCGCAGAAAAAGGGCATCTGCTTTGACTATGCAGCTCTGATGACAGCTATGCTGCGTTCTCAGGATATTCCTACTAAGCTGGTAGTAGGATATACAGGAAGTCTTTATCATGCATGGATCAACGTATTCCTGGAAGGTCAGGGATGGGTGGACAATGTGATCTATTTTGATGGTCATGACTGGAAACTGATGGATCCTACCTTTGCTTCCTCAGGAAAGCAGAGCCAGGAGATCATGCAGTATATTGGAAATGGTGCCAATTATAAGGCAAAATACAGCTATTAAAAGTTATTAAAATATAGAACATAACATGATAGGGGGAAATGCAATGGCAGAACTTGAGAATAAAGATGAAAAGGCCAGACAGTGGCGTCCTTATTCCTGCAGCGAACTGTCTGCCTTCTGCCTGCAGATCTCATTGCTTTTAGAAGCTGCAGTACCTTTAGACGAAGGATTTTCCATCATGGCAGAAGATGCTGCAGATGAGAAAGAAAAGAAAATGCTTCTTTATATGGCAGAGGGAGCAGAGTTGGGAGATCCCTGTTTTAAGGTGTTGGAAGATACGGGCGTATTTCCGGCCTATGTGATCCGCATGGCAAAGCTGGGCCAGGAAACAGGTACACTGGATCAGATGATGAAATCTCTTTCTGATTATTACGAGAAAGAAGACCGCCTGATCAAGGCAGTGAAAAATGCAGTTACCTATCCGGCTATGATGATCGTTATGCTCCTTGTAGTCTTATTTGTCCTGTTTGTAAAGGTAATGCCTATTTTCTCAAAGGTCTATGAGCAGCTGGGAGCAGAAATGTCACCAGTGGCACAGTCTGCTATCCGTTTAGGCGGGATCTTTAGCGGCGTAGCCCTTATTTTGGCAGCTCTTATTGCAGTGGCTGTGGCAGCAATGGGGATCGCCTCTAAAATGGGGATCCATGTAAATGCAGTCCAGAAGCTGATTCGTCAGGTAAAGAACCGCAGTAAGATCGCCCAGGCTATTGCAAAAAGGCGTTTTACAGCAGTTCTATCCCTTACCTTAAGAAGCGGACTGGAGTTTGAAAAAGGCCTGGAACTGGCAGGCGAGCTGGCTGAAAATGATGTGATATCAGAGCAGCTGAAAAAGTGCTCTGAAAAGTTGGAACTGGGCGAAAGTTATTATGACGCATTAAAAGAAACGGGGATGTTCTCCGGCTTTTATATCCAGATGATCAAAGTAGGTACCCGAAGCGGTCACCTTGACAGTGTCATGGCGGAGATATCAGATGATTATGAAGAGATCGCAGATACTGCCATTGACAATATGATCGCCCGCTTTGAGCCGACCATCGTAGCAGTATTGGCTGTATCCGTAGGTCTGGTGTTGCTTTCTGTCATGCTTCCTCTTGCTGGCGTACTTTCAGCTATCTGATGCACCGGAGGGAACCTATGAAAATAAGAGTGAGTAAAAACAAAGAGGATAAAGGGGAGCTTAGAGGGCTTCTGTTATCCTTTTTGCTGCTTTTAGCAGCAGCTGCGGCTTTTGGAGCCGGTTCTCTGGGTTTTTTAAACAGGACAGGTGAAAGAAGTCAGGAAACACTGTGTAAGGCGATCGCAAGAGCTTCTGTCCAGTGTTATGCCATTGAAGGAAGATATCCGCCCAGTGTGGAATATCTGGAAGAAAATTATGGGGTCCAGATCGACCATAGTAAATACAACGTATTTTATGACGGATTTGCTTCCAATATCATGCCGGAGATCACCGTGATTCCGGCAGAACAGGAGGACGCAGTAAAATGAAAGAAAAGACACAGACAAAGGGACAGGCTGTAAGCGGTCTTTTTACCATGCTTCTGTTTCTTGTATTCGTTTTATGCGCCCTTTTTTCTGTCCTTATGGGAAGCCAGGTGTATGAAAATATCACAAAACGCAGTGATGAGAATTTTTCAGGCACCACTGCATTAAGTTATGTGGCCAATAAAATACGTCAGGGCGACAGAGAGGACAGTGTGGATATAATAGAAGTAGATGGAACTTCTGTTTTGCAGTTGAAACAGCAGGTGGGGGATGAAATGTACCATACCTGGATCTACTGGAAAGACGGCAGTATCCGGGAGCTTTTTACCGATGAAAACAGCGGACTGGGGCTGGATGACGGCCTTGAAATACTGGAATGTGCCGGTCTTTCCATGGAAAAAGAGGAAGATACAATCGCGCTGCAGACATTGGGGGAAGGCGCTGCAAGCTTAAAACTTTCATTAAGAAGCGGAGGAAAGGATACCAATGAGCAGAAATAGAGGGTCTGGTTCCGGACCGTTTTTAATGGAAATGGTAATAGCTGCCGGATTTTTTATGCTTTGTGTGGCTGTATGTCTGTCCGCCTTTGTAAAGGCAGATCATCTTAGCAAAAACGGACGGGATCTTAACCATGCGGTTCTGGCAGCAGAAAGCCTGGTAGAAGAGGTAAAAGCAGGAAACACAGAAAGTTTTGGTACCTCTGTGCCGGACAGCAATTTCCAGAAGATCGTTGAAAAGTGGAAAACAGGGGATCCAGAGGCAAATGCCGCGTATCAGTCTATAAAAGGTAGTGAAGACGTCCAGACATACCAGGTGGTATGGGACAAGGAATGGAACTGCTATCCTGATACAGGAGAACTGGAAAAAACTGGGAAAAAACTGGCTTATGCAGGTGAGATCACAACTGGGGTTAAAGATCAGATGAAAGAGATCGCAGTGGTAATTTTTGACTATGGAACTTCTGCTGACAAGGGGAGTGAGATCTTCCATATTTTTACAGAACAGTATGTGAAACCCTAGTTACAAAAGCATATGTTAGAAAGCAGGTGGGAGAATGGCCGGACAGGCAGCTAAACATAAAGTAAATATTGGTCTGACATCGCTGATCCTCATTTTTATCATCCTGTGTCTGGCTACTTTCAGTCTGCTGTCTTTAAGCAGTGCCAGGGGAGATCAGAGTCTGGCACTTAGAAGCGCCCAGGCTGTGGCAGAGTATTACCGGGCGGACGCAGAAGGGGAAAAATGGTTAAAGCAGGCCGATGCCATTTTACAGAAGGAAACAGTGGCAGGTACCATGTCACAGGAAGAAATAAAAACTTTGGCCGGGAATGTAGCCTCAGAACTTGGCTGTAATGTGGATGAGGAAACAGGATACATCAGTACAGACATTTCCATGGAACGGGGACAGGCACTGCACATTGACCTGGCTCTTACAGGGGATGAAAACAGGTACAAAGTAAGATCTTGGTATGTATATGACAGCGGTAATTATGAGATCGATGATTCTATGCCGGTGTGGGGCAGAAATTAGGCTTTATGCAGGTTAAAAAAGAATTAAAGGGTTTAAATAAAATAGAGAAGATCGGGAAATGATAACGGGAGGAAGAGTAATGGAGGTAATGGAGCTTCTTACACAGGCCGTGGAACAGAATGCGGCAGATATCTTTCTGGTTCCTGGTATGCCTTTTTCATACAAAATTGGCGGACATATCATCTGCCAGGGCGAAGAAAAGATCATGCCGGATGAAATGGACCAGATGATAACAAGAATCTATGAGATCGCAAAAAACAGGAGCATGGAACGGATCTTATCCCATGGGGATGATGATTTTTCTTTTGCAATTCCTGGTGTTTCCAGATTCAGGGCAAATATTTTCCGTCAGAGAGGTTCTCTGGCAGCGGTCATCCGTGTAGTCCGTTTTGAACTGCCGGATGCCAGCCAGTTAAATCTGCCGGATGTGATCATGGGGATAGCAAAGCTTACCAGAGGCATGGTGCTGGTAACAGGGCCGGCAGGAAGTGGCAAAAGTACCACGCTTGCCTGCATCATTGACGAGATCAATAAAAACCGCAATGCCCATGTTATTACACTGGAAGATCCCATTGAGTATCTGCACAGGCACAAAAAAAGCGTGGTTACCCAGAGGGAGATCGCAACGGATACAGACAGCTATGTTTCCGGCCTTCGGGCTTCCCTGCGCCAGGCGCCGGATGTGATCTTACTTGGGGAAATGCGTGATCATGAGACCATCAGCATTGCCATGACTGCTGCGGAAACAGGTCATCTGATCTTATCTACTCTGCATACATTGGGAGCGGCTAATACCATTGACCGTGTGATTGATGCATTCCCGCCAAACCAGCAGCAGCAGATCCGCACCCAGCTTTCTATGGTACTGGACGCTGTGATCTGTCAGCAGCTGGTGCCTACCTTAGACGGCGGAGAGCGCCCTGTTTTTGAGATCATGTTCTTAAATAACGCCATCCGAAATATGATCCGGGAATCCAAGACCCATCAGATCGACGGCATCATTGCCACTTCCCAGGAAGAGGGAATGGTATCCATGGACAACAGCCTCCTTGCTCTTTACAGACAAAATGTGATCAGCAAGGATACAGCGATCATCTACAGCAGCAATACAGAGCTGATGGAGAAGAAGCTGGCAAGACTGTAAAGAATTGTAAAAATCTGGAAAACTCCTTGCTGAATAGAGCATATGATTCATTCAGAAAGGAGTTTTTATGAAAACAGATAAAAGAAAGATCGTCATTGTAGGCACAGGAATGGTAGGTATGAGCTATGCCTACTGCCTTTTGAACCAGTCTGTGTGTGATGAGCTGGTTCTCATGGATGTGGATAAAAAGCGGGCTGAGGGAGAAGCCATGGATCTAAATCATGGTCTTGCCTTTGCAGGTTCCAGCATGAAGATTTATGCCGAGGAATACAAAGACTGTCAGGATGCAGATCTGGTGGTCATAGCAGCGGGAGTGGCCCAGAAGCAGGGGGAGAGTCGGCTGGATCTTTTAAAGAGGAATACCCAGGTGTTCCGCTCTATCATTGAGCCGGTGACTGCTTCTGGCTTTAATGGCATCTTTTTGGTAGCCACCAATCCAGTGGACATTATGACACGTATTACATGTACATTGTCCGGTTTTAATCCCCGCCGGGTCTTAGGCAGCGGTACAGCGTTAGATACAGCCAGACTCCGCTATCTCTTAGGAGAATTTTTGCAGGTAGATCCCAGAAATATCCACGCCTATGTGATGGGAGAGCATGGGGACAGCGAATTTGTTCCCTGGAGCCAGGCATTTCTGGCAACCAAGTCCATTTTAGAGCTGGACCGGGAACTGGAGTCTTCCCTGACTACCCACTTGTTTCGCATTGAAGAAGAGGTCCGCACGGCGGCCTACAAGATCATTGAAGCAAAGAAAGCTACCTATTATGGCATCGGCATGGCGCTGACCCGTATCACCAAAGCTATTTTAGGAGATGAGCACAGTGTTCTTACAGTATCCGCCATGCTGCGGGGAGAATATGACCAGAGAGATGTATTTACAGGAGTGCCCTGCATCCTCAATCAGAACGGGGTACAGCGGATCCTGCCATTAACATTAACAGAAGAAGAAAAAGAGAAATTTGCCCATTCT
Source organism: Agathobaculum sp. (assembly GCA_963611035.1). Classification (GTDB taxonomy): domain Bacteria; phylum Bacillota; class Clostridia; order Lachnospirales; family Lachnospiraceae; genus Enterocloster. Next base: position 813 of record CAVDQU010000111.1, on the reverse strand, counting down.
TGTGATATACTAAGAGAAGGCTATAAAGGTATCTTATAACACTTTTATTTATGAAATTGATCCTGTTTGTCCGCCTGCGCGGACGAGTTCAGGATGAATAGATATACACGAGGAGGAAATGAAAATGAAAGTTTTATTATTAAACGGAAGTCCAAGAAAGAACGGCTGCACTTATACAGCTTTGAATGTAGTTGCTGATGCATTAAATGCAGAAGGCATTGAAACAGAAGTGTTCCAGGCTGGTGATCCAGATATGGAAAATGTAAAGGTAGCAGCAGCTAAATTAAAAGAATCTGACGCATTAGTAGTAGGTTCCCCAGTCTACTGGGCATCCCCAAGCGGCCAGATCATCGAATTTATGGACCGTCTGGCATCTGTAGCAGGAAAAGATATGCTCTATAAGCCTGCAGCAGCCGTAGCATCTGCCAGAAGAGCCGGAACTACCGCAACCTTAGACGTACTCACCAAATACTTCTCCTATCACCAGATGCCAGTTGTATCATCCTGCTACTGGAACATGGTACACGGAAACACACCAGAAGAAGTAATGAAAGACGAAGAAGGCGTCCAGATCATGCGCGTCCTTGGAAAGAACATGGCATGGCTGTTAAAATGCATCGAAGCAGGAAAGCAGAACGGTGTGAATGTTCCGGCAGCAGAAGATAAGGTGAGAACCAACTTTATCCGGTAATTGAATAAAACGTGAAAAATAAGATCAGGGAGATGGACCAAATATGGTTTGCCTCCCTGATTTTATAATGTTCTCTCGGAATCTCCAAGCCAGTAAATACAAGGCTTTCAGATTCCATTTTT
>CAVDQU010000110.1:0-9449 GCA_963611035.1 Agathobaculum sp. | reverse complement strand
GAAGACAGGATCTGATCGAGGCCATGAAGGGCGTAGACCTGCCATTTAAGACCATTGAAGAGCTGCGCGATATTGCATACTCTATCGTAGGAGAGCCTGAGAAGGTTAAATTCGGCGACAGAGTGGTAGGTATCATCGAAGCCCGTGACGGCACGATTATGGACGTTGTACGCCAGATCAAGCCATATGAGTTTGACGACGAAAGCAAGTAAAAACAAGCGGCAGCGCAGCAGACATTTGTTTTTACTGCGTGTCGTCAACGAACAAACCGCCTGCGTAAGCAGGCAGCTGAGCGCGTAAGCGCGGGTTTGTGAGTCTGTAGAGTTTACCGACGAAAGCAAGTAAAAACAAAAGATAGATGAACAAACCGCCTGCGTAAGCAGGCAGGTAAGCGTATAAGCGCGGGTTTGTGAGTCTGCAAATACACAAAAAGGCCCATGCAGGCTGCAAATATGGCAGCGACATGGGCCTTTCGCTTGTCAACCATCTATTTTTATTTCTTTTAAAATATCCAGATCCGACACAGGTTTGATCATATAATTGTCAATAAGATTCTTTTCCTTGGCTTCTGCCAGTTCTCTATCTATCTGGTCCGCCATGATCAGTCGGAGCATTCCATTGTATCTGTTTTTAACAGACATGCAGAAATCCACTGCCGAATTTCCTTCAATAAACTGTTCAATGGCCAAAGCATCAAAATGACCGCTTTTTAGCTTTTGATCGGCTTCCTTAAAATTCATGGCACAGGTGACCTGTATATCCCGCTTGGAGAAGTTGCGCTCTAACAGGCGCAGTACCTTCGGATTGTCATCCACAATGAGCAGTGAGATTTTTTCTCCTATCCGTTCCGAGAGATTTTTTCTCACGGAATTCAATGTATCCTGTACAGCCGGATCAAAGCTATTCTTCTCATCTGGCACAGAAGCCGGGAAATACAGGTGGAATACAGAGCCAACTTGTGGCGTACTTTCCGCATTGACAATACCTCTGTGGGAAGTGACGATCTGCTCTGTAAGAGCCAGTCCGAGTCCGGTTCCTTTTCCGCCTTTTTTCGTAGTAAAGAAAGGATCAAAGATCTGTTTTAATACATCCGGGCTCATGCCGCAGCCGTTATCCGCTATATCAATACGCACAAACTGCTCCCAGGCACCATCCTTTTCAATAGGAAGTTCCGGGTCCGGATCCGCCTTATTTAACAGATGGGCAGAAACAGATATTTCTCCATTTTCATGTCCAATGGCATGAATGGCATTGACGCCGATATTTAAGATGACCTGGTTTAACTGGGTCTCATTTCCTACAATGGTGATGCCGGGAAGATCAATATTTTCCTTCAGCTCAATATTGTCCGGGCAAACAGAACGGACCATTTTTAAGGCACGTTTGATCACACGGTCTACATCCAGTGTTTTAAAGGCAGTCTCCATATTTTTACGGCTGAGAGAGGAGATCTGCTGGATGATCTCTTTGGCCTTTACAGAAGCGTCATAGATCTCTTTGGCACTGTCATAATTGTCAGAATCTTCTGGAAGATCCATCATGAGAAATTCTGCATATCCCATAATAGGCGTCAGCAGGTTGTTAAATTCATGTGCAATCCCCCCGGTCATGGTTCCCATGATCTGCAGGCGCTGCTGATGGGCAATGGTTTCTTCACTCTGGTGCATCTGCTCTAAAATACCATTTAATTCTGTTAAATAGGTGATCTGCTGGCGGTCTTTTCTGCTCTTTAACATTAAATGGAAAATGTAGGAAGCAGCAGCAAGGATGGTAAAAAGAACACCGGTGAAAACAAGGAGTAGTTTAAGGGCACCTTCTTCCAGAGGCACATACATGTCACTGTAGTCCATAACTGCGCTGACAATGATAAAATCTTCTCCAATATAAGCAGGGGCATAGGCACTGACTTTTTCTACACCGGGAGCGCCCGGTTTGGTCCACCAGTAAGAATAATATTCATCCACAGCAGTCAGTCCCTGTTTCTGACGGTCGATCATGGCATTTAAACTGGTGAGATTTTTTCCCGGAAACATTTTTTCACGGCCATGGATCACATCGATGCCCCATTGCTCAGCCTGGGGGTGCATCAGCACGATACCATTGTGATCTTTTAATACAAAATAACCGTTGGTCCCCACATTTAAAGGGCGCATGGTTTTATCATAATAAGCTATGCCATCTAAGATCATGGAAATGGTCTCGCCGGTGTCTGTTTCGTAGGTAAGCATGAGATAATGATTTTCATTTCCGATTTTTACCAGCCGAAAGCACATCCGGTCGTCGATCCTGGACTCAGAGAGGATCTCTTCCGGTTCATCATTTGTACCGGCAGATAAGATGGTCTCCCCTTTTTTCTTAATGATAACATCTTGAACGAACGGCCAATGTTCTTCTACATAAGTGTCCCACAGGGCTTCCTGTTTATCCTCATCTAAAGAGCGGCTGCAGTTCCACAGACTTCTTATATCAGATGCATATTCGCTGATAGTTTCCTCCAGACGGCCTGAAAGACTTTTTACTGCAAGGAGCATCTGGTCCTTCTGGTTCTGCACAGCAGAATTGCGGTATTCGTTCCAGATTCCGTTTCCGAGTCCCATAAGCGCCAGGACAATTATGATTAAAAATAATGTGACCAGATAAAAACGGCTGTTTTTTCGGATATTTTTTATAAATTCAGATCGTTTTTTTAATGTTTGTTCTTTCTTTTCCATATAAGTGCCGGTATCCTTTCTGGTTGACTTGCTTCTTTGGTAATATTATAATGAATGAAACGCATATATGCAAAAGTTTTATGATAATTCACGAAGTAAAAAACGGGAGAAGACAAGGTAAGGGGATCATGGCAGATAAAGTACTGATCGTAGATGATGATATTTCCATTTGTAAATTACTGGAAAAAGTAATGCACAGCAATGAACTTGATACAGAAACAGCAGGAAGCGGCAAAGAAGCGCTGGAACTGTTAAAACACCATACATATGATGTGATCCTTATGGATATCATGTTGGGAGATATGGAAGGCTTTGACGTGATCAAAGAGCTTCGGGCAAACGGGATCCAGACGCCTGTAATGATCGTCAGCGGTCGAAATGAAGATTATGACTCCTTATATGGGCTTTCCATTGGCGCTGATGACTACATTACAAAGCCTTTCAGACCCCTGGTTCTTGGGGCAAAGGTAAAGGCACTGATCCGCCGCACCAAAAATATGGGAAATCATTCCGACACCATCCAGTGCGGGCCCTTCAGTTATGAAAGCTCCACCATGCGTTTCTATAAAGACGGGGAAGAACTGATCTTATCTTCCAAGGAAAGCGCCCTGCTTTTACTGTTTATTAAGCATCCGGGCCAGGTATATACAAAAGATATGATCTATGAGCAGGTATGGGGAACTACAGTTGCCATTGATGACAATGCTATCATGGTCTATATCAACCGCCTGCGCAGTAAGATTGAAAAAGACAGGCAGAAGCCGGAGCATATTATTACCGTGCGGGGGATGGGATATCGTTTTCTTCCGTGAAAACATGAGAAAAATAGAAAGATCAAGCCATACAGAGGACTGTCCAGCCAGACAGTCCTTTTTAAATGTGCTTATGTACGAAGATTAATACAAACCTTAACATTTTTTAAGATAAATCCCTTACACCTGTAAGGTAGCTTTTGTACACTCATCTCAGATAGCAAAGCAAGGTACTTAAAAAGTACACAAAATGCATAATAAGAAAAGGAGAAAAAGAGTATGTCAGAGGTTGTAGTAGGTCTTCTCGGTTTTGCCTGCATCGTTGCCATTGTTGTAACACTTTTTAAGAGCAAAACCCTTCCCAGCATTGCATTCATCATCTTCCCGATGATCCTGGGAGCAATTCTTGTATTTGGCGGTTATTATTCATGGGAAAACATTGGTAAGCTGATCAAGAGCGGTTTTTCCAGTACCGGCCCAACGGCAGCACTGTTTGTATTCAGCGTTCTGTACTTCGGTATCATGACCGATGCAGGAATGTTTGATGTTATTATCGGAAAGCTGATGTTGTTAGTAAAGGATAATGTGATCGGTGTCTGCGTTATGACCTGTATCATTGCCCTGATCGGACATCTGGACGGCGGCGGTGCCTCCACTTTCTGTATCGTAGTTCCGGCAATGCTTCCGGTTTATAAGAAAATGCACATGCGTCCCACAACTTTACTTCGTATTTCCGTTGTTGCCATGGGTGTTTTAAACCTGATGCCATGGGCCGGTCCTACTATGAGAGCAGCAACTGTTCTCGGTATTGAGGCAGGTTCCTTATGGCAGACCATTCTGCCGATTCAGGCATGTGGTATTGTTCTGGCATTAGTAGTAGCAGTATTAAATGGTATTATTGAGCAGAAGAGAGGTGCCGGTTTAAATGGTAAACTGGCCAAAGAAGCGGTTCATTTAAACAGCACAGAAGAAGCTGCAGCTGCAGCTGAATCTGCAAATAACGAACTGGCCCGCCCAAAGCTGTTTGTATTCAATATTATTTTAACCATTGCAGTTATCGCATTATTAATTAAGGATATCTTCCCAAGCTACGTGCCATTTATGATCGGTGTAGCAATTGGTATTCTTGTAAATTATCCTGGCGCAAAGATGCAGAAGAAGATCATCAATCTTCATGCTGGCCCGGCTCTGATGATGTGCTCTACCTTAATGGGTGCAGCAGTATTAATGGGTATCCTGGTTAAGGATATTGAAGGTGTAAACAGTGTTATCACCTGTATGTCAAACCTGATCAGCAGCATCTTACCGGCAGCACTTGGACAGCATCTGCCATTAGTAATTGGTATCTTAAGCGTACCGTTAGCACTGGCATTCGATACAGACAGCTACTTCTATGGAATGCTTCCTGTTATGATCGGTATCGGCGAAGGCTTTGGTGTTGGTGCAATGCCGATCGCAGTTGCTATGGTTGTTTGCCGTAACTGCGCAACTTTCATCAGCCCAATGGTACCTGCAACTTTATTAGGCGTAGGTCTTGCAGATGTAGATATCAAAGACCATATCAAGAACAGCTTCCTGTGGGTATGGGTATTTAGTTTCATTTGTATGATTATTGGTGTAGTTGTAGGAATTATTCCGTTATAATCACACTATAATAGATTAATTTAAGATTCAAATCCCCTATGAGAGAGCTGCAGCAGGCTGATCTTTGCTGCAGCTCTTTTGTCTTCTATGTATGTGGAGAACGCGCTGATGGTGCGTTTACCGATTTTGAAATCCTTAGTGTTGACTTTCCGCAAAAATCCGCCTAATATTAAATTCAGGTCGTTTTTTAATGAAAAATATAAAAACGCAAGGAGATAAGGGATTATGACAAAAGATCTGACAACTGGAAAAATCATGCCCATTCTGGTGAAATTTACGATTCCGTTGGTTTTGGGAAATCTGTTTCAGCTTACTTACAATGCAGTGGACAGCATCATTGTAGGTCATTTTGTAGGTAAAGAGGCACTGGCTGCTGTGGGTATATGCAACCCCATCACAACACTTATGATTTTATTTTTAAATGGTTTGTGCATGGGCGCTGCTATTTTAATGGGAATGCAGTACGGGGCAAAAGATTATGATACTCTGCAACGCCAGATCAGCACTACCATGCTTTCCGGTGTGATTTTTTCTGTTACATTGACGGTGCTTTGCGTTATATTTGCAGTGCCTATGCTGAGGCTGATCCAGGTGGATCCGTCCATTATGGATCTGACAGCAGAATATCTGAGGGTCATATTCTGGGGACTGATGTTTACATTTTTGTATAATTTCTTTTCAAGCACCTTAAGGGCACTGGGAGACAGCAATTCCCCGTTATATTTTCTGATCATCAGCGCTGTGTTAAATGTATTCGGCGACTTGTTTTTTGTTATCGTATTAAAGGACGGAAGCCGTGGCTGCGCTGTTTCTACAGTCTTAAGTGAAGCTCTCTGCAGCCTTTTCTGTGTGATCTATATCCAGAAAAAAGTGCCCATCCTTCGCCTTGGAAAGAAGTGGCTGGTTTTTGATAAGAGTCTTTTAAAGAAGACCATTGCTTTTGGCTGGGCATCAGCCATGCAGCAGGCTACGGTACAGCTTGGAAAGATCGGTATCCAGGCCATTGTAAATACTATGGGCGTATCTGTTTCAGCTGCCTTTGCGGTAGTTAACCGTATTGACGATTTCGCCTATACTCCGGAGCAAAATATTGCCCATGCAATGACCGCTCTTATGGCCCAGAATAAGGGAGCCGGTAAGATCGACCGTATGGAAAATGGATTCCGCTGTGGTATGGTACTGGAGATTATTTACGGCATCCTGATCTTTATTGTCTGCTTTATCTTTGCAAGACCCTTTATGCTGATGTTCGTAAAAGATGAAGAAGTTATTGGCCATGGTGTTATTTACCTGCATCTGATCTCTGTCATGTACCTGCTTCCGGCTCTTACCAATGGTATCCAGGGATTCTTTAGGGGTATTGGTGATCTGAAGATTACATTAATAAGCAGTTTTATCAATATGGCCCTGCGTGTTCTGGCAGCTGCGCCTCTGGTACTTATATGGAAAATGGGAATTGAGGCGCTGCCATATTCTTATCTGGCCGGTTGGATCGGAATGCTGGTTGCGGAGGCACCATTGCTTATAAAAACCTATAGAACCTGGGGAAAGAAAGGAGAGACATCATGCTGGAAGGAAGACCGTTAAAGGGCTATGATCTGGAACGTTTAAAAGAATTTTTAAAGTCCATGGATTTAGATTACGATATGGGCATTGAATACAGTATCTGCCTGGAAGATGAGGATTACCGCATCATTGCAGCCGGTTCTGTAGAAGAAAATGTTTTAAAATGTATTGCCATTTCCCCGGATCATCAGGGAGAAGGACTGTCCGGAACTATTATTTCCCACCTGACCCAGTATGAATTTGAAAAGGGCAGAAGCCATTTGTTGATGTATACAAAACCGAAAAATCAGGCCATGTTTGAGGACCTGGGCTTTTATACCATATTAAAGACAGACAGAGTTCTGTTTATGGAAAATAAAAAGACCGGCTTTACAGATTTTATTGAAAAAATAAAGGCAGAAAGCTCGGAAGATGCCTTAAAAGAAGGAAAAGTCATTGGCGCCATTGTGGCAAACTGCAATCCATTTACCTTGGGACACCGCTATCTCATTGAAACAGCCTTAAAGCAGTGCGATTATCTTCATCTGTTCGTGCTTTCTGATAAACGCACTTTTTACAGTGCCCCGGAGCGCTATGAAATGGTAAAAGAGGGAGTAAAGGATCTGGACCGTGTAATCTTACATCATACTTCTGACTATATTATTTCCGCAGCAACTTTTCCTACCTACTTTATGAAAGAAAAAACAGAAGCGGGAAAGGCAAACTGCCGCCTGGATCTGGAATTATTTGGAAAACGGATCGCACCGGAATTACACATTACAAAGCGTTTTGTAGGAACGGAGCCAAACTGTGCTGTAACAGACTGCTATAACGTGACTATGAAAGAAGTACTGCCGGAACTGGGCATTGGAGTGACAGAGATCCCTAGAAAAGAGCAGGAAGGAGAAGCCATCAGCGCATCCCGTGTGCGCCAGGCTGTAAAGGAAGGCAAATTAGAAGAGATCCGTGGTCTGGTGCCGGAAAGTACCTGGGAGCATATTTCAAAAAATACATAAATTACGAATGAAGCCACTTGTTATTATGCCTGAAAAACGCTAAAAAATAACCTGTTAAAAAGCAATAAAAAATACGCTAAAAATTTGTTAATACAATTTAATAAAAAGACAAAATTGTCGTGTAGAAGATGAAAAATGTCCAGAGAAATCCCTCTCTTTTTTTACTATACTTAGTGCATAAGAACACAATCCAGTAGAAAGAAGAGAGGGATATTTTTATGAAAGGATTTATGAAAAAAGCGGTTTTCCTTGCAGCTGCCGGCATAACAGCGCTGGCGCTTTCAGGCTGTTCGACGGGAAATGGCGGAAAGCGGATCGTGCGTATTTCCCATGCACAGTCTGAAACACATCCGGAGCATCTGGGGCTTCTGGCATTTAAGGAATATGTGGAAGAGCGGCTGGGAGATAAATACGAAGTACAGATCTTTCCAAATGAACTGTTAGGATCAGCCCAGAAAGCCATTGAGCTGACACAGACAGGTGCTATTGATTTCGTTGTGGCAGGTACTGCCAATCTGGAGACTTTTGCAAGTGTATATGAGATCTTCAGTATGCCATATCTTTTTGACTCTGAAGAGGTTTACAAGTCCGTTATGGAAGATTCCGATTATATGGAAAAAGTATACGAGTCCACAGATGAGGCCGGTTTCCGTGTAGTTACCTGGTACAATGCAGGAACCAGAAACTTCTATGCAAAAACTCCTATCTACACACCGGATGACCTGAAAGGCAAAAAAATCCGTGTACAGCAGAGTCCGGCCAGTGTTGCCATGGCAAATGCTTTCGGCGCGGCAGCAGCACCCATGGGATTTGGTGAGGTCTATACAGCGATCCAGCAGGGTGTCATTGACGGAGCGGAAAACAACGAGCTGGCACTGACTAACAATAAGCACGGTGAAGTTGCCAAATATTATACATATAATAAGCACCAGATGGTGCCGGATATGCTGGTTGCCAATCTGAAATTCTTAAACAGCTTAAGCACGGAAGAATACCAGGTATTTAAAGAGGCGGCAGAAAAGTCCACAGAGGTGGAAATGGAAGAATGGGACAAGAGCATAGAAGAAGCAAAAAAGATCGCAACGGATGATATGGGTGTGGAATTTATTGATGTGGATATCAATGCTTTTAAGCAGAAGGTACTTCCGCTTCATGAGCAGATGTTAAATGAAAATCCCAAGATCCGTGATCTTTACGAACATATTGAAGAAGCAAATAAGGCTGCAGCCGGAAAGGAAGGAAAGTAATGGAAAGTATGCGAAAAGTAAAAAAAAGCATGATGAAGATTTTAGGCTATCTGATCATTTTTCTGTTCATGATGATGACAGTAGTAGGAAGCTATCAGATCATCACAAGATATTTCTTTAACCGACCAAGCACAGTATCAGAAGAACTTTTGACCTATTCCTTTACCTGGATGTCCCTTTTAGCATCAGCGTATGTATTCGGAAAAAGAGACCATATGAGAATGGGCTTCATGGCAGATAAACTGACCGGAAATTTGAGAAAATATCTGGAGATCATCATTGACCTGTTATCCTTTAGTTTTGCGGCAGTTGTTATGGTCTACGGTGGCTGCTCCATTACAAAGCTGACCATGATCCAGACTACGGCGTCCCTTCGTGTACCAATGGGTTATATCTATGTGATCGTACCGGTAAGCGGTATTTTAATCATGATATTTGCGGCTATGAATGCAGTGGAAATGTTCCATCGTGAGTTTAAAGAAGCCGGGGAGGTGAGAGTATGACAATAGCAGGACTTTGCGGACTAATTATTTT
>CAVDQU010000109.1:0-9525 GCA_963611035.1 Agathobaculum sp. | reverse complement strand
CGGCATAGGAGTATCTGTCTCAAAACTTTTTCTTACCTGTTTTACTAAAGCTTCTTCTCCCATTGCCAGCATAAATTCTTCCATATTCATAGGATAAAGAGTTTTCATATCAACCTTCCCTACAGGAAATGAAAATCTGGCTCTGTTCACCGCTACCCCAAGTAAACTTCCCGCCACAATAATATGATATTCCGGTGCATCTTCACAGAAATATTTAAGAGATGTCAATGCCCGCTCACAAAGCTGCACTTCATCAAATACAACCAGTGTTTTCTCTTTTACGATCGTCTGACCTGCAATATGGGATAAAATAGGTATCAGATAATCAGGGCTGATATTTTCTTCAAAAGTTTCATTCAGCTTTGGATTTGTTTCAAAATTAAAATACGCTACATTATCATAATGAGTGCGCCCGAACTCTAAAATAGAATAGGTTTTTCCCACCTGCCTTGCTCCCTGCAAAATAAGCGGTTTGCGATGCGGACTCTCTTTCCATTCTTCTAAAAAGCTCATGATTTTCCGATACATAAACATCCCTCCTCTCACACTTTAATAATAGTATAATAAGTATTCGTGTAAAATTCAACGTATTTTTATTCATTTTTACACTAAACTACATGAACTTTCTCCAAGAAATCACATTATTCTACATGAATCATCCCGCAACCGCTGTATTCACTTTTGCAGGTAAAACAGCCACTCCATCCACTCCCGATGCACTCGCTCCGGCAGTTTCTCATACACATTTACAAACTCCCAACCAGTACTGCGGTCCTTAAAAGCCGGATACAAAAATCCAAATTCCGGCGCTCCCGGCTCATATTCCCCGGTCAGTGGACTGATGACACACAGTAAATACGTATAAACCTCCTCAGAACCTTCCATCCACTCCTTATCCGTTCCCTTTACCGGCACATCATACTGTCCATAGTACATAAAACAGGAAAATGGATACCCCGGATGATACTTTTCACCCAGAACCTCATAAAACAGATCCATATAGGCGTCATTTTTCATTTCCGACTCTTTTACACCATCAAGTAACTGCCATACACTTCCAGGCTTACACATCTCCTTTGTCAGCCGATACTCCTTTAACTGCTCATTTGTTTTAGAAATAAGCACAGTCTTCGCCATATTTAAGTTTCTGGTGCGCTCACTGGCTGACAGCTTTAAAAAATTGGTATTAAAAGTGCCGTCCACATAACCTTCTTCGTCAAAATAAGCCCCTGCGATCCGCCCTACAGAGGAGCGGGCCGGTGTCATGCGCCTGGTCAGCTCCAGCATGTCTTCTCTGTTTATCATAAAATCTTATATCCTCCGATCCCAGATTACATCACTTCCCATAAGCATACACGAATATAGTCTATATGTAAATCTCAAACTCCACCTGCTCCATCTCCCTCCCAGCTACGCTGGCAGGTTACAAAAAGAAACACCCCTTGATCATTCCTGTCTGTACGCCCCACTTTTCCTGTGTTATACTCGACTTACAAAATTTTACAGTTAAAGGAGTGTACACAAAATGAAACTCATACGACCTGACCAGGTATCCGGCATGAACATCCATTATAAATTTTATTCCCTGGAATATTTTCTGGAAGCCCAGATGCGGGCTGGTTTTAAGACTATCGAATTGTGGGCCGGTTCTCCCCATTTTTTCTTAAGCAACCTGGAATATGATGACTGTAAAAAGGTCAGCAAAATGGCACGGGACCGTGGGCTTACCATCCAGGTCATCACACCGGAAAACTGCTCTGTCCCCTATCAGTTTGCAGCCGGAGACCGGGAGCTTTATGCCAGAAGCTTTGAATATTTCAAAAAGGGCCTGGATGCCGGTGAAGAGCTTGGCTGTAAGGTCATGGCCGTCCACTCCGGACGTGGATATTTAAACGAGGACCGGGAAGAAGGCTGGAAACGTGGACGTGACATGTTAGCGCGGCTTGCTGACTACGCCCAGACCAAAGGCATTACTCTTGCCATGGAAGCCCTGCGCCCGGATGAAACAAACCTTGCAACCACTGTAAATGATGTAAAACGGATGCTGACAGAGATCAACCATCCTAATTTTAAAGCCATGATCGACACCTGCCCCATGGGTGTAGCAGGCGAGACCCTGCAGCAGTGGTTTGATACCTTAGGCGCCGAAAACATTGTCCATATGCACTTCATAGACGGAACCCCATACGGACATCTGATCTGGGGCGATGGAAACCATGATCTGAAAGACTGGCTGGAAACCATACATAAAAACGGCTACACCGGACTTTTAAGCCAGGAGATCACAGCTCCCGCCTATTACCAGAAACCATTTGAAGCAGACTGCCGCAACTACAAAATGTTTGAACCTTACATGTAATAGATCAAAAAAAGCCCAAAAGAAAAATCAAATAGAAAGACCTCCGGCCACACATAAACTCATTGACAAGATGTTATATATTGTTATATATTGTATCTAACAGATTGTTGTTGTCCTGCGGACATCCGTCAGGAAATATGAGCAGAAAACCGGAGGTTTTTAATATGAGTGAATCAAGAATCATTGCCATTGGTGATAATGTAGTCGATAAATACTTATCCAGAGGAAAAATGTATCCAGGCGGACAGTGTGTAAACACCTGTGTTTATTCTATCATGAATGGCGGAAAAGCAGCATATCTTGGCAAATTCGGTGATGACGGTGTTGCTGAATACAACTGTAAGATCTTAACCCAGTTAGGTATAGATTTCAGCCATTCCAGACATTTCCACGGTGAAAACGGCGCAGCCCGGGTTACCTTAAAAGATGGTGACCGCGTATTCTTAGGCTCCAACCGTGGCGGCGTTGCCAAAGAACATCCATTTGACTTTACAAAAGAAGATCTGGACTATATCAAATCTTTCCAGGTGATCTACTCCAATACAAACAGCTATATCTATGATGACCTGTCTTTATTAGAAGAAACTGGCGTGCCTATTGCTTTCGACTTCTCTACTGTATGGGATGATGCCCTGTTTGAACAGGTCTGCCCACATATCAAGGTGGCTCTTCTCTCCTGCGCCCATTTAACCGCAGAAAAAAGAGAACGTGAAATGAAAAAAGCTGCTTCCTATGGCGTGACCTTAGTAGTAGGTACTGTAGGTGAAGACGGCTCTTATGCCCTTTATGACGGCGAGATCGTCTATGCGCCAGCTTACAAGGCAGAGACTGTATTAGACACTATGGGCGCAGGAGACTCCTATTTCTCCACACTGCTCACCACACTGCTTCAGGAAAACGGCGCTCTTTTTGCCGGTGACCATGATCAGATGATCGCCCGGTTAAAGCATGCCATGGACTGCGGAGCCAGATTTGCAGCAAAAGTTTGCAGCTTAGAAGGCGCTTTTGGCTATGGAACCGCCATTATTGATTAAGGATTCCAAGAAAACACATAATGTACTAGGAGTGAAAAAGATATTCATGATAAAAAATTCTATGGTGCCCCTTTACCAGCAGCTGTCTGAAAAAATCAAACAGCAAATCACAGACGGCAAATTAAAAGCCGGAGATAAACTGATGACAGAGGCAGAATTCAGCCAGCATTTTGAAGTAAGCCGCATTACTGTGAGAAAAGCCATTGAATTGCTGGCTGACGATGGTTTCGTAGTACGCAAACAGGGTATCGGAACCTTTGTAGCAGAAAAGAAACTGCACCGCGTAGTCGATAAGCAGATCATCAGCTTTACGGAAATGAGCAAAATGGACGGACATGTGCCTTCTACCGAACTAATAACCGTAGAATGGGTGATTCCGGACGGCTCCATTGCCAGAAAGCTTCGCGTAGATGAGAACGAAAAAGTGCTGCGCATTGTCCGCCTGCGCAAGAATGACGATGTACCGGTAATGATTGAAGACAGTTACTATCCAAAGCGGATGGAATTTCTGTTAAAAGAAAATCTCTTAGGTTCTACCTACGAATTTTTCCATAACCATGGACTGATCCCAACCCATTCTGTTAAAACAGTGGAGATCTGTTATGCCACATCGGAAGAAGCGCAGCGACTGGGGGTTGCGGAAAAGCATGCCCTTCTGTTGCAAAAGGACGAGGTCTATGATCAGGATAACGAAGTGCTGCATTACAGCAAACTGCTGACCAACCCACAAAGATACCGTCTTACTATTGTTATGTGAGATCATAGTACAATACAGGATACCTTATATTCTTCAGGGGCGGTAACACAACTATAAAGGGAATATTTAAAAACGACGGCGTTTTTTATAGAATAACTTTATTTTCTAAAGAAATGCCGTCATTTTTTCTCAAAAAACACGGATAGGTGAAAATTTTATCAACAAAAGTTACAAGAACATTTAAAAAAACAGTTGCAAGCCATATAACATTGTGGTATATTTTGTACTAAGATGTTATGTGTTGTATCAATACAACAGAGACAGCGAAAATTGAGGACCGAAAGGAGATCATTATGAAAAAACACCTGAAAAAGACCGTAAGCCTTGGACTTGCAGCAGTAATGGCACTTGGCCTTACCGCATGCGGAGGCAGCAGCTCCTCTTCTGACAGCACCACAGCCGCAGCAGCAGGCAGTGAAGAAGCAAAAACAGAGGCAGCAGCTGATACTTCTGAAAGCAATGGTGATGTAAAAGTCATTAAACTGTTCCACCGCTTCCCTGATGATCCGTGCAACAGCTTCATTGAAAGCAAGATTGCTGAATACGAATCCCTTCATCCAGATATCAAGTTTGAAGTAACCAGTGCACAGAACCAGCCATACAAAGAGAAGATCAAAGTCGTAGTTGGTTCCGATGAGTGCCCGGATATCTTCTTCAGCTTCTGCGGTGAGTTCTCCGAGAGATTTATCCGTGAAGGCCTGTTATTAGACTTAACACCATATCTGGAAGCAGATCCTGACTGGAAAGCTTCTCTGATGGAAACACAGATGAACGAATACACAACTTCCGATGGTATGGTTTATGGTATCCCATTCCGTCTGGACGCAAAAGAGTTCTTCTATAACAAAGACATCTTTAACGACTTAGGACTGGAAGTTCCTGAGACATGGGATCAGTTCATCGATGTTCTTGACAAGATCAAAGCATCCGGTATGGACCCGATCGCAGAAGGAAATCAGGACAAGTGGCCTGCAGCTCACTACATCGGTGCTTTAAATGAGCAGTTAGTAGATGACGAGACCAGAGCAAAAGACTACAATCCTAAGACTGGTGAATTTACCGATCCTGGATATGCAGAAGCTCTTGAAAAATATCAGCAGTTAGTTTCCTACATGAACACTGGTGTAAACGGTATGACCCATGATATGGCACGTTTAGGCTTTACCCAGGGACAGAACGCTATCCTCTTTGCAGAGTTAGTTGAGATCACCAATGTTAAGCAGGAAAATCCAGACCTGAACTGGGGAATGTTCAAGTTCCCAACCATCGAAGGCGCTAAGGGTAATCCAAACCTGGTATCCGGTGCTCCTGAAGGATTTGCAATCTCCTCCAAGACCCAGTACCCAGATGAGTGCGTAGAGTTCTTAAAGTGGTTCCTTGGTTCTGAAGTTGGCGCACAGCAGGCTGAGCAGGTTGGCTGGTTCAACGCTTCCCTTGGACTGGACAAGACTTTAACAGATGAGTCCTTAAAGAGTGCTTACGATGTAATCTCCAACGCTAAGAAGATGGATATCTGGTTTGATAACGCTCTGTACTCCACAGTTTGCGACGAATATCTGACCCAGATCTCCGATATCACAAACGGTGATGTAACCCCAACTGATGCAATGGCTAAGATCCAGAAGGTAGCTACCGAAGCTCAGAGCCTGGTTGAATAGTTTTCAGTTAAAGTTTCATAAGAAATCCATGATAGGGAGCAGCATCTGCTCCCTATCTTTAAAGAAAAGGATGGTGTCAGGATGAAAAAGAAAACAAAACTCACACCGTATTTATATGTGATCCCCGGACTGTTAATGGTCCTTGGCTTTGTTTATATCCCTATTATTGTCAATTTCGTATACAGTTTTTTCCGTCTTTCTTCCTACTCTTCTTCCATGAAGTTTGTAGGACTTGATAATTTCCGCAGATTATTTACAAATGATACGTTCCCGATCATGATCCGGAACAACGTGTACTACTGCGTGATCTCCCTGATCGTGCAGGTTGGATTTGGAACATTCCTGGCCTTCCTGTTAGAGAGTAAACTGGCCAGTAACCGATTTAGATCGATTTGCAGAAACATTTATTTCCTTCCGGCACTGGTTTCCCTGACTGCTGTTGGTATGATGTTTAACTTTATCTACAACCCGCAGCTTGGTCTTTTAAACACCTTCTTAAAGCATATCGGCCTTGCAAGTATGCAGCAAACCTGGTTAGGTGATAAAAACCTGGCTATCTTTTGTATCATCGCAATGAGCCAGTGGCAGTTCACCGGTTACATTACCCTGTTAATGGTAGTTGCTTTCCAGAACGTGTCCAAAGACTATATCGAGGCTGCTGTTATTGACGGTGCAGGTCCTGTCCGCCGCGCAGTAAGCATTATCCTTCCACTTGCAAAGGAACAGCTGATCGTCTGCTCCATCATCACAGTAATCGGTGCATTTAAGCTTTTTACCGAAGTTTACTCCACCACCGTAGGCGGCCCCGGAAATGCTTCCCAGGTACTTGGCTTATTCCTGTATCAGAACGCATTCTTACATGATGATATGGGCATGGCTGCTGCAACCGGTGTTCTTATTTTTGTCATTACCGTAACCGCCTCTATCTTCCAGCTGAAGGTAAGCCGTTCCGGAGAGATATAAGGAGGTTCTGGTATGAAAGACAAATATGTATTAAAAACGCGGATCTGTTCCGTATTGCTCCATGTATTTCTTTTGTTAATGGTAGCCATCATCCTGCTTCCTGTCTGCTGGCTGGTGTTGAACTCCTTAAAGACAAACCAGGAAATGTTCTTAAACTCCCTGGCTCTTCCAAAGAAATGGATGTTTGTCAATTATGCAACTGCCTGGGGCAAAGGACTTCTCTTCTACTTTAAGAATTCCATTATCGTCAGTGCCATTTCCATTCTGTGTATCCTGCTTTTAAGCTCTATGCTGGCATATGGACTGACCCGTTTTTCTCTTCCGGGCAGCGGATTTGTATTCTTCCTTATTTTAGGAGGCATGGCTCTTTCCGAGCAGGTTGCTTTAGTACCTCTGTACAAGATCTTACAGGCATTAAAGCTTTATAACACCCGTGCAGCGCTGATTCTGCCGTACATAGCTTTCAGAATTCCATTTACCATGTTTTTAATGAGAGCTTACTTCATCTCCATTCCAAAGGAATTAGAGGAAGCAGCCATCGTAGACGGGTGTAACAGCTTACAGCGTTTCACAAAAATCATTCTTCCTATCAGTAAACCGGTAATGGCTTCCTGTGCCATTGTAAACTTAAACAATGTATGGAATGAATTCTTATTTGCGAACGTATTTTTGGAAAACAAAAAATTAATGACCATCCCGTTAGGCCTGATGACCTTCCAGGGCGACTTAAAATCCGACTACGTTGTAATGTTAGCCGGTATCCTGATCGCATCATTACCAATGGTGCTCCTGTTCCTTTGCATGTCCAAGCAGTTTGTACGCGGACTTACATCCGGAGCAGTAAAGGGTTGATTTTTTCAAATTTTCATCACGACATCAAAAAGACTGCTTTTCCGTTCAGGCTATACACCCAGAAAAGCAGTCTTTTTAATATGTTATAACACGTTATAATGCATTTATGATACAACAGGAGGAATGATATATGCTTACCGCTGATTACCACATGCACAGTGTCTCACCTGACGCCAAAGTCCCCATGGAAGATATGTGCCAGGCTTCCATAGACAAAGGCCTTACCGAAGTGGCCCTTACAGATCATTATGAATTCTACGCCCACGGCGTCCACAGAAAGTTTTTCGATGAAGAATACTTAAAGATGTACTGGGACAACTTAGAACGCTGCAGAGGGCGTTTTGCAGGCCGTCTGACCATTAAAAGCGGTATGGAGTTCGGACAGCTCCATCTGGCCCGCGAAGAGGCTTTTAACATCATTAGGAACTATCCTTTTGATTACCTCATCGGCTCTGTCCATAAAATCGAAAATGTAGATGTCAGCAAAATGGCTTACACAGACGTTACAATTCCCCAGATCACAGAATGCTACTACCGCCATCTTATGGAGCTTTCCGCCTATGGTGAATATGATTGCCTGGGCCATATCGACCTGATCAAACGCCATCTGGTGCGCTGCGGCTTCCCGGTAGAATATGAGAAATACGAAGGCTATATTGATGAGATCCTGAAAAATGTGATTTCCCGCGGAAAAGGCATCGAAGTCAACACCTCTGGCATCCGCCAGGGCGCCGGTGAGCCAATGCCGGGACTGCGTACCTTAAAACGCTATAAAGAACTGGGTGGCGAGATCGTCACCGTAGGTTCCGACTCCCATAAGCCTGCCGATGTAGCTGCCGACTTTGAAGAAGCCGCAAAGCTTCTTGTCCAGGCTGGCTTTGAACATGTGACCGCCTATGAGCGCCGTAAACCGGTTTTAGGATGCAGTCTGATAACGTAATCATTTATTGCCAGAAAATGCCTTGTGGTGGCTTCTGGGTGTTCCAAACAGCTTCCCTTCCCCGCCCTTGGGCGGGGAACACAATCTCTTCTCTGCCAAAAATGCCCCGGAAGCACCGCTTCCGAGGCATTTTCATATTCATCTTATTGATCCAGGGAGTATATCTGAAATTAGTACTCTAACTTCCACATATATCTTCTCATTGTCAGAGGATGATCACGCTTGATCGCCATTTCCTCACCTAACAATCTGGTAACGCCGCCGATCATCAGTGGGTTGAAGTATTCAACAACGGTGCTCTTGATGTGGGAGCTTAAACCGAAGTCCTTAGCATCAACTACAGTGTACTTAGCGTTCATACGCTGTAAGAAGGTCAGTGCTCTTGCATCCAGATGACGGGTAGGACCATCATTCATCATTAACAGGTAATGAGCGTTCTCATCAGCCATCTCGAATGGGCCATGGAAGAATTCACCGGTATGGAAGGTGCTGGATGGCAGCCACTGCATTTCCATCATTAAGAACATGGAGAAGGAATAAGCGGTGTACTGGGTAGCACCGGAACTCATTACATACAGGATCGGTGCATTGTAATGATCCTCAGCGAACTTCTTAGCGGTAGAACGGAACAGCTTAGCGGAATCATTGATCAGATCAAAGATCTTGCTTAAACCATCCTGCATATCATCATAGTAAGCGTAGCCTTCATACTCGTTTAAGATCTCGCAAGCCAGCTCCAGAACTCTTGCAGGCTTTTCCATCTTTGCGCCATAGCTCTCATAGAAACCATGGATGATCTGGTACTGGCCATTCTGAGCCAGAGGTGAATCTGCCTTGTGGGTTACAGCTACTACATGAGCACCTTTTTCAACAGCCAACTTGGTAGCTGCTACAGTCTCAGGTGTATTTCCGCTTAAGGAGCAGGTGATAACGATAGCGGTATCATCTACACCAGCTGGAGT
>CAVDQU010000108.1:0-9538 GCA_963611035.1 Agathobaculum sp. | reverse complement strand
ATGATATACAAATTCGTTTTCATCAGATGCTGCTTCTTTGTTTGCGGACTGGTGCAGGTCAAAACGGGTCAGTGCGGTGTGGTTGGTGTTGATCGGAGCTGCGTAGTTTTCGCCATTTCCCAGTTCTTCAGAACCAATAATTGGGTTCAGTTCTGCAAACTCCATTCCCTTTAAATTATCACCATAACGCATATTCGCTGTAGTTGCCTGGAAGGAACCACCTAATACATAATCTCGACCGAAAAATTTGTCATTACTTGATTTTCTGTTCTTATCCGCAAACTTATCTCCCGTTTCTGCTGCTGTATCATAATCACCAGCCTGAACAGCAATTACATTATTTCCGTACTGCTTAACCGCATTCTTAGTCGGGCTGGCAATTGTAATGGCACTTGGATTATCCTTGAGTTCTAAAACACTATTGTTTATAGATAAATCGCCATATGTCAGATAAATACCTGACATATATCTAGGTGAATAGAGTGATCCGCCATTTTTATTGGCAACTACCTTTGAATTATCAATTTCTGAATCATACTCAATCCATACACCGCCATATGGGTTATTGTTTGCCTCAATCACAGATCCATTGGTCATTTTCAGACCGCCTATCTGCATAATACCAATTGAATCTTTACTATTGTTTGCCGTAAAAGTCGTATTATCTAAAATGGTAGTATGACTGGCAAAACTGGCATTCGTATTTCCATTTTCATCCATATGAATTTCAGAATTTACAAATTTATGATTTCTTCCCTCTCTTTTGGAAACCTTTGTATAAGTGTAACCATCAACTCCATTCCTGGAAAGAGAAAGATATGAATCTAGTACTTGAACAATATATGTAGCTTCTGTTATAGAAGATGCTTCATCATGAAATCCATCAACTTTATTGTCATCCAGATAAACACTGGATCCATTCTCAAAAGTCACCGGACCCATATTTTGGTTAAAGCCTGCTCCTGCCACACCGTTATCACTATTATGGCGATAAATACCATTTCCTTGATTTTTATTTGACTTAAGTTCTGTCCCATCTACAGTCAGCAGACGCTGATAATTTTCAGATGCCAGTAAGGCAATTCCGCTTCCTTTAACACCCGATTCCTTTGGGAATGCATATGCTGAGCTATCAGGTGTTTTTACAGATTCTTCAATGTCAAATGTTCCGCCACCGACCAGGTAAAATTCCGCATCACCTGTACATCTTAAATCATGCATCCAATATCCAACTCTTAAACCATTGGTATAATCAGAAACAGTCATGGTATGTCCGTCTGTATCAAATGTCAGCGTACCCTGCTCAACAAATACAGCCGCAGCCGTATTATTCGTTTCTTTTGCTTCACCTTCAAATGTAACATCACCTTCCAGCACTACCTTAGCATCTTCTCTGGTGATGACCTGTGCCCGTGTATAATCGCCAGCCTGTAACTGAACGGTCATTCCAGCTTCTTTGACAATGACCTTTTTATGGTTATTTGCACCGTCAGAGTAATCACCGGCCTGAACTTCCAGAACCTTATTTTCGGACTCTGCAGCTTCCCTAACTGCCGCATCGATTTCTTCCTGGCTCATTGTAGGTGTAACAATCGTACCTGCTTCCACTTTATTCTTCAAAAGCATCCCTGCATCCGATGCATTATCCATTTCAATGATGATCTCTGCATCTGCCTCTACACTTTCAATCTGATAGATCTGGAACTTCTCACCGTCATTCTTTCCTGTATTTTCCTTCTGGGCATTGGAAGCGGAAGCTGTATCCACGTCTTCTACTGTGGAAATCTCTGCGCTTTCACAGGAAACATTTTTGATCACATAGCCATCCTGTGCCTCTACTGTGAAAACTGCGCTTTTACCGGCTGCTACAGAAGATGGTCCCTCTATCTTTGCGCCTTCATCCGGGTCAACAGAGTATTTCAGATCGTAAGTGCCTTTCTTTGCCTCAGAAGCTTCTTTCACCGCATCCTCGCTGTTTTCAGAACCGCCGTCTTCAGAAACTGTATTTTTCTCTTCTTCAGCCCCTGACTGCTCACCTGCTTTGTTCTCAGCCTCGTTTTTATTTTCACCCTCTTCAGAAACATTTTCCTCAGAGTTATTTTCACCATTTTCGGTGTTACTCTTATCTTCAGATTCCTCTGTATTCTCTGAACTGTCAGATCCTTCTTCTTTGGAATTTTCTGAGCCGTCAGATCCTTCTTCCTCGGAGTTCTCCTCTTCGCCTACTTCTCCCTCAGAGCCGCCCTCTTCGGTTACGTCACCGGATTCTTCATCCGATTTTTCATCTGCGTTTTCTTCCCCGGAATTTTCTTCGTTTTCACTCTGTTCTACTGTATCCTCGGCTTCAGCCTCTGCTGCATATACCATATTTACACAGGAACCGACATTGGAAAATGCCAGTGACAGTGCGGTCAGCATTGCAAGATAACGTGAACGTTTTCTGAATTCCTTTCTCTTTACCATGCACTTTTCCTCCTCAAATCCATCATGACCTTGAAAACTCCCCAGTCATATCATTTTTTCGCTGACCTAATCATACAACATACAGCATTTCATAAACCATTTCACAAATTACATTTTTTCTGTTTATTTTAGCTTTTTTTGTATTTGTAACCAAAATGTAACCGTTTTAAGTGCCCGGAATAACTGCCTCCTCCGATCCGGCTTTCTCATTCCTTTTTTTTCTCTTTTTTTCTGTTTTGGGCAATTCTTTTGTCCGTTCTTTTGGCTGTTCCGCCCATGCATTTAATGAAATACTCTCTATCCGCATCTCTGCCTTTCCCTGACATTCTTTTCGGAATGCAGCAATGATCCTGTTTTCCACAGGAACGGTCTTTTCCGGCTTCAGGTTATTTACCAGAACCAGGATCTGTTCTCTGCTGTATCGGGTATAAACGTCTTCTCTTCTCAGGTTCAAACATACACACCAATCCAGCTTGTCCATGTATTCCCGCAGCTTTTCCGCTTCCTTTATAACAGCTCCCTGATGGCTCCTTATGGTACATATCATCAGCATTCCCGAATGTTCCTTTCGTTCAGCTGCTCTTGCCGCCATACGATAGCAGTCAATAAAACCGGGATAACTGCAACAGTATGCCCCTAATGTCCGCTCCTTCTCACACAGCCATTCTTTTATATTCTCCAGATTTCTGGGCTGTTCCTCCATATGGCGGCGCAGGGAATAAAACTTTTCCTGCATGTTCTTCGATACAGCCATTCCCTGTTCCAGAAAAATATCATTTACTGCATCCTTATAGGTTTCTACTGCATCCTTGTATTTCTGCAGCCCCACAAAGCCATCCATCTTCAGCTTTGCCCATTCTTCCGTAGGATAAACATGCATGGCTTCTTCCGTTATCTTTACCAGGCTTTCATAATCCCTCTGCTGCTTTAGGATCCCGCACAGAGACTGTACACATTTAAAATAAAGTTCCTGACAATGTCCCCTTACATTTTCTACCCATGCCTCACCGGAAAGCGCCGGGCAAAACTCCCCTTTATATAATCTGCAAGCCTGTTCCAGCAGCTCTCTCTTTGCAAAAATATCCGTCTCTTTCCCACTCTGTTCCCAGAATTTTTCCATAAGAGCCGCATCCAGCTGAAAATTCTTCATTTCTTCCGGTTCTGTCAGATAATAAGTATCTTTTTCCACCACCACATAAGTATGTCTGACATGATCCGCAAGCTCTGACTGCATCAGAAGCTTTCTCAGCCTTGTAGCATTGATCCGCAGAGCATTTGCCGCATCCGTTGTTTTTCTGTCATACAGGGCATCCTGCAAAAATGATCTTGAAACTCCGCGGGGACCTGCGTATGCCAACAGCAGAAACAGCTGAAAGGTCTTTCCCGTTACTGATGTATGGAGCGAGAAGAGTTTTCGTGCCCTCCCCCATGTCATTTGCACAATTCCCAATGTTTGGATATATAATGTACGATCCTGTTCTTGTCTGTCTGTCTTTTCTGTATACATACTCTCCCTCACCCGGGCCTTTTAGTAATACGTTCATGTTTTTATTTTTGCCCCTGATATCACTTTATTTTAACACAGTTTCCGTTTTCAGAAAGTTATTTTCTGTTTATTCTGTTCGAAAAATTTTGAATTTTTTTCTCCTTAAAACTATTGATTTTTTCATTTCTCTATGGTATTATGATTACTGCTTGTAAGAGCCATGGGCGAATTCCCGAGTGGCCAAAGGGGACAGACTGTAAATCTGCTGGCACTGCCTTCGGTGGTTCGAATCCACCTTCGCCCAGTTACATACCTGCTAAGAACGACAGTGCCTGCACGTATGCGTTCTGATTTCAGCAATTGGTATGTATAAAAAAAAATATGCCGTAGTGGCGGAACTGGCAGACGCCCGGGACTTAAAATCCCGTGGGTAGTGATACCCGTACCGGTTCGATTCCGGTCTACGGCAGCTTTTGAAACAGAACCTTATGGTTCTGTTTTTTTGCGTAAAACAGAGTCCTGGAGAAAGAACCTTCTTTCGGCAGCCTCTTTCTCCGGATCCATGACAGCAAAAAGGAGCAGCTCCCGTGAGTCTGCTCCAAAATCCGTCTATGCCTCTGCCGCCATCTCCGGCTGCTCTTTTTCCTTCGCCTCTTCTTCCCCTTCTTTCACAAACCGTGATTCCAGAACCGGATAAAAATCTTCCGGACGGGAAGCGAATACAGCACCGCTGTATGCAGGCATTCTTACCTTCAAAATACCGTTCTTTACATGGTAGAATAAGATTCCCGCATTGTAACCTTCTTCCGTTGTAAGGATCGGCCGTCCTAAAATTTCTTCATCGGTGATGCCTAACTGCCATACCGGAATTTCCACAGTAGAGGGCTGCGGCAGATTAGAAATAACCGTCACTGTCCGGTATTTTCCCCACATACGGCCATAGGCGATCTGCTGGTTTGCTGCAAGCAATGGCTTTACAGCCCCTTTTCGCAGTGCAGGAAGGCGTTTATGGATACCCGCCATATAGCGGTGGAACTCCATCAATTCAAAGTCTTCTCTGCCCCACGGATAGGTCCGTCTGCTGTCAGGATCTGTCCAGCCGCATACACCGGCTTCATCGCCGTAATACAGTGTCGGCGCACCCGGCCAGGTCATCTGGATCATGACTGCTTCCCGCATAACGCATTTCTTCACATTTTCAGAAGCCCGCTCCGGCCCCATGTTTCCGATACGGCCTACGATCTGGTTCGTCCTTGTAAGGAAACGGGAATGGTCATGGTTTGACAACTGGTTCATGGCTGTAAATACGGTGTTGGTCTGCATCCGGCTCATGTGGTAAGCCATGGCGTCAAAGAAGGACTGACCATTTCCGTAAAGACCGCCGTTATAGCTGTCGCTGTGCTTCTCCATACCGGTTAGGAACCATGTAACCGGCTCCATAAAGGCATCGTAGTTCATAATAGAATCCCACTCATCTCCCTGAAGCCAGCCGGACGGGTCACCGTAATGTTCTGCAAGAATCAAAGCCTGTGGATTCGCCTCTTTTACAGCCTTCCTGAACTTCTTCCAGAATGCGTGATTGTATTCCGCCGTGTGTCCTAAATCGGCTGCCACATCCAGACGCCAACCGTCTACGCTGTAAGGGGGAGAGACCCATTTTTTCGCTACATTTAAAATATATTCTACTAACTTATCAGATTCCTCATAATTTAACTTCGGCAGCGTATCATGCCCCCACCATCCGTCATAAGTCTTATTATAAGGCCATGCCTCGCTGCTGTCATTATGGAATCGGAAAAAGCTGTGATACGGGCTGTCCTTGGAAATATAAGCGCCCGGCTCATAGTCACCGGAGCGCTCATAGATCCGCTCTGCGTCCAGCCATTTATTAAAGGAACCGCAGTGGTTGAACACGCCGTCTAAGATCACTTTCATACCGCGGTTGTGGACCTCTTTTACAAACTCTGCAAAAAAGGCATCGCTGGCTTCCAGGTTCTCACGGTCTGCAGAGCGCACTACATAACGCTGCGCCCTTGTATTGTCCTGGGCATTCTGATCCACTAATGTTCCGCCGTCTTTTACGATCTTTCCAAAATGAGGGTCTATATGTTCATAGTCCTGGCAGTCATATTTGTGGTTGGAAGGAGACACAAACACCGGATTGAGATAAATAACCTCTACGCCAAGACTTTTTATATAATCCAGTTTGTCCCAAACGCCCTGAAGGTCGCCGCCGTAGAAGCAGCCTACATCCATGGTGGAAGGATTCCTGTTCCAGTCTTTTACCTGATACACCGGCCTTCCAATATAGACATATTCACAAGTCTGTACATCATTGGTGGGATCGCCATTGCAGAAGCGGTCTACAAAGATCTGGTACATCACTGCGCCTTTTGCCCAGTCCGGCGTATGGAAACCGGGTGTGATCTTAAAATCAAACTGGTCTGTATCCTGATCGGATGCGCCCAGTCGATTGTAATAACAGACTTCGCCATCTTTTTCAATCTTAAAATGATAAAGGATCTGCTCTTCTTTCGCCGTGATCTTATGCTCATAATAATCAAACAGACGGTCAGAAGCAGACTTTGTCATCAAAACAGATTTTTTATTCTCTATATAATAAACATGATCCGCATCCTTTTTCGCCGTCCGCATCCGTACCGTAACAGTATCGCCCGCATTCGGCTCCATAGGCATACGGTAATCTTCTGTTTCCGCAGAAAACAGAGCGTCTTTGTTGATCTGAGTATCATTCTTCACAATGTTTGTCCTCTTTTTATAATGATTATAAAGCTTATAACTATCATACTTATTTTAAAGCAAAATCCTCAAATATGCAACACACCGGTATACCGGTTTGCCCCAGTTTTTCACTTTTCCGTTTCCCAGATTTCCCCAGATATCCAGATATGCGAAAAGCCTGGCGGGGTAGCCAGGCTTTTCAGGAGAAGGTATTTCGTTTCTTATGGGGTGTAGCAAAAACTATATAATGTATTGGGGGGTTACGTCTATTATAATAGCATAACCCCCCGAAAAAGTGTGCACAAAGATATATTTTTTTCACCGTTTTCCCCTGTCAAAATTGACAGCGGTTTTTCACAGTCTTTTTACACTTCGCCGTCATTATGCATGACAGGTTCGTGATTTTTAAACAGAGCCTCGAATTCTTCCTGTCCGATCTTCTCTTTCTCAATCAGAAGAGCTGCGCAGGAATGAAGCACATCCTCATGTTCCAGGATGATCTTTTTCGCCTTTGCGTAGCATTCATCTACAATACGCTTTACTTCTTCATCGATCACATCTGCAATCTCATTTCCATAGGACTTGGTATGTGCCAGATCACGGCCGATAAATACTTCATCCTCGTCACTGCCATACTGGATCATTCCCACACGGTCAGACATACCGTACTGGGTGACCATAGCCCTTGCAAGCTTGCTTGCCTGCTTAATATCCTGGGAAGCGCCGGTAGTCACATCCTTAAAAATGATCTCCTCGGCAATACGTCCGCCCAGATCTACCATGATATTCTGGAGCATCTTGCCCTTGGTATTGAACATTTCATCCTTTTCCGGAAGTGGCATGGTATAACCAGCTGCCCCAACGCCGGTTGGGATAATGGAAACAGTATGCACAGGTCCCACGTCAGGAAGCACATGGAATAAGATCGCATGGCCTGCTTCATGGTAAGCGGTGATCTTCTTGTCTTTTTCAGAGATCACACGGCTCTTCTTCTCAGCGCCGATGCCAACCTTTACAAATGCCTTGTCAATATCTGCCTGGCGGATGAAACGGCGGTTATCTCTTGCGGAAATGATCGCTGCCTCATTCATCAGGTTTTCCAGATCCGCACCTGTAAATCCGGCAGTTGTCTGGGCTACTCTGCGAAGGTCTACATCCTCGCTTAAAGGCTTTTCTTTGGAATGTACCTTTAAGATCTCTTCTCTTCCCTTTACATCCGGATGGCCTACAGCCACCTTGCGGTCAAAACGTCCCGGACGAAGGATCGCCGGATCAAGGATATCCACACGGTTGGTAGCAGCCATAACGATGATGCCTTCATTGACACCGAAACCATCCATTTCAACCAGTAACTGGTTCAATGTCTGCTCTCTCTCATCATGTCCACCGCCCATACCGGTGCCTCTGCGGCGGGCCACTGCATCGATCTCATCGATAAAAACAATACAAGGGGCATTTTTCTTTGCTTCTTCAAACAGGTCGCGGACACGGGAAGCGCCCACACCTACGAACATTTCCACGAAATCAGAACCGGAAATAGAGAAAAATGGAACTCCTGCTTCTCCAGCTACTGCCTTTGCAAGAAGGGTTTTACCAGTTCCTGGCGGGCCTACTAAAAGCATTCCTTTGGGGATACGGGCGCCTACGCTGGTGTATTTCTGCGGATTTTTTAAGAAATCCACAACCTCTTCCAGCTCTTCTTTTTCCTCTTCCAGCCCAGCTACATTGGTGAAATTCACCTTGCTATCACGGCTGAGCTTTGCACGGCTTCTGCCAAAATTCATCATTCTGGCATTGGAACCGCCGCCTGCTGCCCCGCGGTTCATCATGGTAATGATCACAACGACCACTACGATCGAAAGCATGAAAGGCATTACCACAGTGAGAAGTGTATTCTCCTGAGGTACGTCCTCCATGGAATAATCAATGCTGTTGCTCTTTAAAAGCTGCTCTGCATCTTTTACGTCAGATACGTTCTGACGGACGGTCTGGCCATTTGCCAGCGTAACTGTCACATATCCGCTTGGAGTCTGGGGATTTGGGCTGATCACCGCCTCTGCCACGCCTCCACTCTCCAGGATCTGCTCAAATTCCTGGGCTGTCACCGCCTGTGCCTGTCTTGCATACGGAAAATGCAGGGCAAGCATAAGAAGGATCAGCATCAGGATAATAAACATAAAACCTCTGAATGTCTGCTGCTGTCTCAACGAATTGCCTCCTTAATTTCAGCCTTCCTGTGTCTGGTCAGGCTTCTGTTCTACTACTCCGATGTAAGGCAGGTTGCGGTATTTCTGGTCATAATCCAGTCCATAACCTACTACGAACTCATCCGGGATCGTAAAGCATGTATAATCTACTGTTACCTGCTTCTTTACACGGCGCTCCGGCTTGTCAAGAAGGGTACACAGACGGATATCCTTTGGTCCTCTCTGCTTTAATACTTCGATCAGATATGCCAGAGTACGTCCGGAATCAATGATATCTTCTACGATCAGAACATTTTTTCCCTCTAACGGCTCATCTAAATCCTTAATGATACGGACAACACCGCTGGATACCGTACCTGCGCCGTAACTGGATACAGACATAAAGTCCATGGAAACCGGCATATTCAGTCTCTTTGCCAGTTCACAGGTGAAAAATACGCCGCCCTTTAAAATGCAGATCAGGTGAATGCTTTTTCCTGCATAATCTTTATTGATGCACTCTGCTACTTCATTAATACGCTTATCTACTTCTTCTTCTGTTAATAACACACGAATCTTATCTGCCATGATTTATCCTCCGTTTCGTATCTTTTTCATTTCTCAACTTCTGACCGGTCACCAGTCTTTATTTTTGATCCTG
>CAVDQU010000107.1:6573-9553 GCA_963611035.1 Agathobaculum sp. | reverse complement strand
CCCTTCTTCACCTGACAGAGGCAACGGACGGAAAGATCTTATATCGGGGAAAGGATGTTACCAGAGTTGGCAAAAGGGAATTAAAAGAATTAAGAAAGCACATGCAGATGATCTTTCAGGATCCCTTCGCTTCTCTTGATCCGAGAAAAAGCGTCCGGGAGATTATTGAAGAGCCGTTGGTGATCTATAAGACATTTTCTAACCGGAGTGAACGGGATGAGTATGTGGATCATCTGATGGAGACGGTGGGATTGACTGAAAAAATGGGAGCCAGCTATCCCCATGAGTTAGACGGAGGAAGAAGGCAGCGAGTGGGAATTGCCCGCGCCCTTGCCTTAGAGCCGGAATTTATTGTCTGTGATGAGCCGGTCAGCGCTCTGGATGTTTCCATTCAGGCTCAGATCCTGAACCTGATGCAGGATCTGCAGGAGCAGAGAGAACTGACCTATATGTTTGTTACCCATGACCTGTCGGTAGTAAAACACATTGCAAACCGTATCGTCGTCATGTATTTAGGACAGATCGTGGAAATGGCAGATACAGACGAATTATTTTCCAATCCCCTTCATCCCTATACCCGGGCGCTGTTATCGGCTGTTCCCATACCGGATATCCGGGTGAAGCGAAAGCGTATTTTACTAAAAGGAGAGATCACATCTCCCATTGACCCGGCACCGGGATGCCGTTTCTGTCCCAGATGTCCTATGGGTAAAGAATCATGCAGCAATGGTGATATGGGGTTAAAAGAAGTATCAAAGGGACATTTTATCAGCTGCTGCTGTATCTAAGAAAGAACCGAGGGTAAAGATGATATATCGAATCAGTGATATGACTTGGATGGAGTTTGAAGAAAGAAGAAAGAAGGAAAAAAGCGTGATCCTGATATCCGGAGCCATCGAAGCTTACGGCCCCCACCTTCCTATGGGAGCAGATTTTATGGCAGCACAGCGCATTGGTGAGCTGGTGGCGGAGAGGACCGGTGCTTTTTTAGGGCCTACGATTCCGGTAGGGGATTCTTTATCTCTAAGTGCCTTTCCCGGAACCTTATGCGTAAAGCCGGAGGCATTTAAGGAATATATGCGGGGACTGATCGAGTCCTTGCGTGGCTGGGGCATGAAGAATTTTCTGTTTATCAACGGCCATGCGGGAAATACCCCCATGATTACCCAGCTGGGAAATGAAGCGGTTATGGGGGATCCTTCTTTGCGATTTGCTCAGGTGGACTGGTGGAGATATGTACAGACGGCCGATCAGGGTATCTGCGAAAATCGCGGATATATGGCTCACGGCCATGCATCGGAGTGCGGAACCAGCGTAATGCTGTATCTCTTTCCGGAACATGTGAGAAAGGATAAGCTTTGTAAGGCAGAGCCGAAAGTGGTAAACGGAAAGCGGTTCCCGGGGATCTTAAGATGTACGCCGTTTCAGGAATTTTCGGATATTGCCACCATCGGAGATTCCGCCTGTGCCACGGCAGAAAAAGGAAAGGCCCTGGTGGATACCTGCATAGACCGGATCGCAGAATACATGGAAAAGGATTTTACATGAGTAAGAAGCTATTTTGGAGAAACTGAGCGGATTACGAAAAAAGAAGGATACACACGATGAACGAGCGAGTAAAGCAGATTAGAAATCTTACAAAAGAGCTGATGCCTTTTGCAGTGGAGTTTCGCAGAGCACTGCACAGACATCCGGAGCTGGCATTTCAGGAAATCATCACATCCCAAAAGATTCGGGAAGAATTAAAAGCAGAGGGAATTTTGGTTGAGGAAGATCTTCTCCCCACAAGTGTGATCGCTGTGATTCCTGGAAAAAGACCGGGGAAAACGATCCTGGTAAGGGAAGATATAGATGCGCTTCCTATGGAAGAGCGAACGGGACTTTCCTTTTCTTCTGAGGTTTCAGGATGTGCACACTCCTGCGGTCATGATATCCATACTGCCTCATTGCTGCTCCTTGGAAAAATCCTGTGGAGAATGAGGGAGCAGCTGACCGGAAAGGTCATTCTGGTATTTCAGCCTGCAGAAGAAACAGCATCCGGCGCTAAAGCCATGATGGAAGCCGGATTTCGTGAAAAATATCCGGATATTGATCAGGTGATCGGATTTCACACCGATCCCACTCTTGACGCAGGAACCATCGGTCTTGTGAAAGGAGCCGCCAATGCTTCTACTGATGAGGTGACTGTGACCGTAAAGAGTTCGGGCGGACACGGAGCCCATCCGTACCGCTGCGGAGATCCGGTTGCTGCGGCAGGTTATCTTTTAACTCAGCTGCAGACGGTGATATCCCGGGAAAATCCGGCACTGGAACCGGCAGTTCTGACCTTTGGAATGATCCATGGCGGAACAGCCCCAAACATTATCCCAACGGAAGTTGTGATGAAGGGAACATTGAGGGCCTTTGAGGAAAGCGGAAGGAAAAAAATGTGGGATGCAATCCGCAGAGTAAGCGAATTTGGAGCAAAAGCGATGCGGACAGAGGCAGAAATAAAGATCAAAGAAGGTGTGCCGGTGCTTTACAATGATCCTAAGACTATTGAGCAGATCCGTACTGCCTGTGAACATATCTTAGGTGTGGGAAAAGCATTGGATTTGAAGGCCTCTCCGGGATCGGACGATTTTTCCTGCTTCCTTTCCTGTGCCCCGGGAGTTCAATTTAAGTGCGGAACCGGAAATGAAGACCCTAAAAGCCGAAAAGGGATCCATAACGGAGAGAATATATTTGATGAAAAATGTATAGAAACCGGCTGTATGGTAATGGCTGAGTTTATTTTTGAGCGGGGAGACGCAAGCTGATGCGTCTCCTTTTTGAAAAATGGTAACTATTCGTTAGGTCTGCGCACTTGCTGCGCTGATCGCAAGAAAACATAGACTTATGATAAAAAGCTTTCCAATTCGCCCCTTCCTATGTTACAATAACACCATGGGTGCCACCATAACACGGTAGGCGGTTGGTCCTTCACCAGAGGGACTGTGAC
>CAVDQU010000107.1:0-6444 GCA_963611035.1 Agathobaculum sp. | reverse complement strand
AAGATAGTAATAAGACACAGAAATAGCCGCCCCATACCCTGCAAAAGTGTGAGCGGCTTTTTCTTAGCTTAACATTGTAACAGGATCAACCGTCTATCGGTGTCACCCTTTTCATATCTATAATATATCATCCTGGTCTTAAATATGCAAGGTCTTTTTGCGGTACGGGAAAGTTCGCGTATAGTAACCTGTTTTTCACTTCTTATCTCAGAAAAATCCATTTGTCCCACATTTGTCCCCTATGACATGATATAATGATGATACAGGATCAAAAGGTCCAAAATCCGACGCAGGCTTGCCTGCAGAAGAATTTTAAACCTTAAGGCCAGTACAGAACGGAGGAATGAATATGCCGGGTCCCAATACACGAAATGGAATGCTTTTGGAAAACAGTGTCTATAAAGAATGGGCATCGATGATAGAGGAGCTGAATACAGTTCCCGCAGGCTTACAGGATGAAGGCCTTGCGCAGCTGAAGAAAGAAACGGCAAAGCTGTTGGAAGAAATGCAGCCCCATTATACAGAACGAAATGACATGGGAAGCTATGTCCCTATGACAGCCGGAGAGTATGAGAAGCTTCGGGAACAGTACAAAAAATGTCTGAAAGCCTTTCAGTCCGTTTCAAAGGAAACAGAAGAACATCCAACCAGCCGGAAGCTTCGCACCATGCTGTTAAATGACATGAACGCCTTAAACGGGCTTTCAGAGGATTCTCTTCCGCCTTTAGCGGATGTGCTTGTAGGATCGAAGGCTCCGGTAGCTGAGTTATATGAAACAGCCAAAGACAATACCATCGGTGATGCACTCAGCAGCCGTGAAGCCATTGAATATACAGATAAGGACGGAACGGTACATCGGGGCTTCTTCACAGAAGATAAGGCGATCTCAAATTTGGCAGCCGAGTTGCAGACTATTTATGACCGGTATACGAAAAAATATCCGCAATATGAGGCGTTTTTTCTGGAGCTGGAAGAAAAGCAGGATGAATTCATGCAAAACGTGAGAGCGCTGCATCGCCAGAATAATGAAGCAGGTTATAACAGTTACGTAGATCAGGTGGCATATCAAAGTGAGATAAAGATCACAGATCGAGGCGAATTTAGAGAAATGTGCCTTGATCTGGCAAAAGAATGTGAACCTATACGGAATTTGTATTCTATTTTATCCTCTTCCAAAATCACAAGCGGAAGTAAGATAGCAAAAAGAGCAGGTGCCATGACCGATATAGCAGCTGCACTGGGGCAAAAAGACCTGCTGGCTTCCAGCCGCCGGATCACGGTAAAGCGGGGAGATCAGGAAGTTTCCGGAGTCATGATGGACGCAGCCTTCTTAGACGGCGTAGACCGGAAAAAGCTGACAGAAGATCATCCGTTTCTCAAGGTAGAAAAAGCAGAATTTGACAATCCGGATCTATTGCGTTCACTGGCAGATCTGCAGATCCTGGATTATCTGTGTGCCAATACCGATCGCCATAAGAACAATTTCTTTATGCGACTGGATCATACAGACCCGGCTCATCCGAAGATCACCGGTGTGCAGGGAATCGATAATGATAACGCCTTTGGCGCTCTGCCGGAGGGCGGCGTCATGCGCCTTGCAAGGAGCAGCAACCTGAAGGTCATTTCCTCACAAATGGCAGAAAAGATCTGTGCTATGACCACAAAGGATCTGGGCCGTATTATGGAACCTTATGAGTTTACGATCTTTGAACGTCAGATGGCAGAAGCCCGTCTTTTTAAGCTTCAGGTGATGATCGAAAACGGAAAGCATCCGGATCAGGACAAACCGGCTTTTGATGAAAAGGGACTTCTGATCACCGGGGAAACGGAAATACGTGTGATCAAAGACGGGGAATGGAATCAGCTTACTCTGAACAGTCTTGTACCGAAAGACAAAAAAGAGGAAAATCTTTTTCTTCATGCACAGGGAATCCGTGACGACCAGGTACGTAAAAAAGAGATTATTGAAAATAAAAGGAACCGGGAAGCATGGTTAAAGGAAACAGATCCGGATCGCTGGAAGAAAGAACAGAAGGAAAAAGAGCAGAATGAAAAAGCCCAAGCTGCGGAAAAAGAAAAAAAGACGGCTCCTTTTAGCTATACAAGATCCGATGATACAACCCTGATCCAGAGTATCCAGGAAGAGCTTGAGGAAGAACACCAGCAGCTTAAAAATATTGATCTTGATCTTTTAGGTGCGCACGGGAATGAAAAAAAGCGCAGCCGGAAATTTAAAGACATGTATCAGAAAATGTATGATCTCAGTGATGAATATCATGAGCTGGCCAAAAGCTTAAGAGAATTTAAGACTTTAGGTGAGAATGAGAGAAAGAAGCTGGATGCAAGCTTTAAACGCCTGGCAGAGAAGCGGGAAAACCTTTTGCAGACGGCTTCTGTCTATCTGAAAAAGGGAAGTTTTCTATCCAGTCCGGATCTAACGACGAGAAAAAACTGCGCTGCAAGCCTGAAGCAGTTTTCCGAGAAACAGCCAAAGAGTGAGCTGCTTTATCAGAGAGGAATGGCCTTAAAAGATAAGCAGAAAGAAGATCTTTCGAAGAAAAACGGATATGAATTTTCAACCTATCAGACCAGACAGCTTCAGGATATGATGAAAAAAGCCTTATATGATAACGTGGCTTCTTTACCGACCAGTGATCCAAAACGCGCCCTTGGGGTCAAGGCACTGGCGGCCCAGGAACGGCTGTGGAAATTCAGCCAGAAAAATACTTCGAAAGATGCAGCTGTTCCGGCTCAAAAGCAGAAGATGGATTTTAACCGGATGAATGCAGAGAGCCGACAGGTTGAAAAAGATGTGAAAGCGATTCTGGCTTATGCACCGGATGTAAAGACCATGATCGATCAGATGAACGAGAAAAATAAGAATTCCAAGGGCCCGGACCGTTCCATCAAAGTGGAATCTCTCACACCAAGACAGGCCCGCACCGTTCTTGGCATGTTATTTGAGCATGAGAGCACTCACAAACAGAATCAGGCAAAGAAAACAGAGAACAGACCGGTAAAAGAAGAAATCAGCTTGAATGTGGAAAAGAACCAGATGAAACTGTTTCGTGCAGATACTGTACACAGCAAGAATAACATAAGCAAAGTAAAATAAACAGCTGCGAATAAACAGCCCTAAAAGGAGGTTTTTATGAGATATACAATTCCAAGAAGAAAAGAAGATCAGGAAAAAGAGCGCGGCCGCATCCTTCGCGCCACAGCATCCAACAAAGAACTTTTGCGTATGCAGCAGGCACTGGACTGGATGCTTGGCTATGTGGATGGAACCATTGACTATAATGATCGTAGAAGCTACCAGAAATTGTATGATATCAGTAAGACCCTTGGCATCACAGAGGGGAAAAAGGAAGCAGCCATGTTTCCACCGCCTCACAGCAAGGATAACTTTGAACAGCATTTAAATGATCTATGGCGTATCCTGCAGGTATATGCACAGGAGAAAACACCTACTTTGTTATCAGCTTATCAGAAATATAAGAAGGAAAAAGATAAATATAACGATGCTTTTCAGAAATTTGACGAAGAGCAGAAAAAGCAGCGTGCTGCACATGGAATGCCGGAGCTGGAACCGGAACTGCCGGAAGATCTGCCTGTTTATATACCTGAACAGGAAATGGCAGAGCAGCTTGAAGAAATGCCGCCTTTAGCGGATGCCGACTCACCTTATGCCGGTCTGATCAAAGGCAGTGTTTACAGCGAATTGTATGGCCTGTACAAAGATCTGAAGACACAGCTTCGCCCGGGAAGAAATACGGCTGACCGTCTGTTAAGCGAGGATATGAATCAGCTTTTATCCAATATGCAGTTTCATTATCTGCGCCGCAATCCTATGGGAAATGTGCTTCCTATGACGCAGGATGAGAAGAAGGAGCTTTCTGAGCTTTACCGCAGCTGCTTAAGAGACTGTAAGAGACTGCCGGATAAGCTTAAGAAAAAGCAGGAATACAAGAAACTGCACTCTCTGTTATCAAAGAATGAAGAGCAGTTAAGACGTCTTCCAAAGGGGAAGCTTTTGCCGTTAGCGGATGTGATCCGGGGACTGAATGATCACCAAACCATCCGTCTGATCGCTCAGGAAAAGGAAACGGTCGGCATGGCCGGCAGCGGACGTGAAGCAGTGGAATATACAGATGCAGAGGGAAATATCCGACGGGGCTTTTTCACTGCCGAACGGAAACTGGGAAATGCAGATGCCGAGCTTGACGAGATTGTTGATAAGTATGACAGACAATATCCGAAATATTCGGATTATTTCAGAAAAATAAAAAGTATAAAAAATGACCCTGATTTTCAGATGATGCTGGATCGGGCCAGAGACTATCATGCATTTGGTAATAAGGATTTCGTGGGGGCTGAGCCGGTAAAAAGATACTTCCGTAACGAAACAGACTGGATCCGTGAGTCTGATCAAAGGGACACTGCTTTCTGGAACAAAATCATGATCCCTATGATTACAGAGATGGCAAAAAGCGCGAATTTGCAGGGACTTCTGAGAAAATCCGGTTTTGGATCCAACGATCTTCTGGCAGAAAGAGCCAATGTCATGGGGGATGTGGCGAAAGCCTTAGGATATCCGAATCTTTTAGTGGGTACAAAGCAGGTAACGGTAAAACGCGGAGATCAGACGCAAACCGGTGTTATGATGGAGCCTGCTGATATGGATCTGGTTGATCCTGTAAAGATAACAAAGGATCATCCCTTCTATAACCTGAAAGAAACGGATTTTAATAACCGTAAATTCCTCTCCTCTCTGGCAGACCTTCAGATCCTGGATTATCTGTGTGCCAATACGGATCGGCATAACAAGAATTTCTTCCTCAGAATGGATCTGAGAAATCCGGAGGAGCCAAAGCTTCTGGGAGTACAGGGGATCGATAATGATAATTCCTTCGGAGATCTGGAGGAAGGGGGAATGTTCAAGCTTGCTAAAAGCAGCGATCTGAAGATCATAACCCCTAAGATGGCAGCTGCCATTACAGCCATGACCTGGAAGCAGCTTAAGGATATTTTAAAGCCCTACCATCTGTCGGGGCCGCAGCTGGAGGCAGCCGGAGACCGTCTTGAGGACCTTCAGCGCATGATCGAAAGGGGAAAGAAGCAAAAGGAAAGTCCGTTTATACTGCAGGAAGGAGAAAAACCTTCCTATGATCTGGTCAATACCGGGGGAACGATCCATATTATGGAGGATGGTGAGTGGGAAAAGCTTACTCTGAAAGCACTCCTTCCTAAAAAAATGGATGATAAAAATATTTTCTATTTTGCCAACACCCATCGCAATCTTATTGTGGACAAAGCAGGGGATGAAAAACTTTATCAGGACTATCTTGAGGAGCTGGAAAAGGCAGAAACTCCGGAAGCTAAAAAGCAGCTTGTGGACTATTGGAATGTGACATATAAGGACCGTCAGATAAATGCAGAGGGACGGTTTATAGGGCCGGAAAAGAAAGAAGAAGAGCCGGCACCGCTGCGTTATACAAAGCAGGCAGATGAAGTAGATTATAAAAAGCTTGCCAAGATGCAGAAAAAGGAGCTTGCAGATCTTAACAAGATGCTGGACCAGTTCAACAATGCGCATGGAAGTAAAGAATACGTAAACCGCAGTGAGAAATTCAAAACTATGCGCGCAGCCCTGGTGGATCTTAGGAGTGCATACCTGGAGATGGAAAGATTAAATCCGGATAACGTTCTGATCGATGAGCAGGAAAAGAAAACACTGGAAAAGAACCGGGATAAGAATCTGACCAACTGCTATAAGCAGATAGAGGAGAAACGTCAAAACCTGAAACAGGCGGTTGATACCTATCTTGGCATCTGGCACTGGAGACTGAAGCCTTCTGAAAATAACCAGAAGAGGATCGATACAGCCAAGCAGCTTTCCGGTCTGGTCATGGACGCACCGTCCAGCGAACAGTTCTATAAGAGCAGCAGATCCTTGCGGGATGCAAAAAGGAGCAAAGCAGCGTCAAAGGATTCTTTTGAACAGGGCCGTTTCCTTACCAACGAGATCCACAGCAGGATGAAGCTTACATTACGTGATAATGTAAATGCCCTGAAACCGGGGGATCCTTTACGGGCAAAGGGAGTGGAGGTCATGAAAGCTCACGAACGTCTGTGGAACTACAGCCAAAGCCGGATTTATGCGGAAACGGCAGCTGAAAAAGTGACCATACAAAAAACTTCTCTTACAAAGCTTCTGGAAGAGAAGAACAGGGAAAAGCAGGAAGAACTGCCGAATAAGAGAAGCAGGAAGAACTGCCGAATAAAGAACAGGTCCGTGCGGATCTGGAGGCGATCAAAGAATATGCTCAGGGAAAAGGCTATAATAAGGAATTTATAAACCGTATCGATCAGATATTAAAAGAAGACCTGGAAAAAGATTCAATAAAAGACTTAAAAGAAGACTTAAAGGAAGACTTAAAGGAA
>CAVDQU010000106.1:0-9621 GCA_963611035.1 Agathobaculum sp. | reverse complement strand
GATCAGAACTGATCTTCATATTGTGGATGCCAAGGACCGTTGGATGACAGGTAAACTGGAACATACCTGCTACTACATGATTTTCATTGCGGAACAGGATTATGTTGATATCTTTATCACTTGGTTTGTCCCGATAGTTTCGATTTCCGTATACACCTTCTATCGTTCCCTTTACCATATAAGGTGTTACCTCTAAGAAACCACGCTCAAAGCATTCATCTACGGCGTCAAAAAGCTGTTTCATTACATATTCTCTGTAAACGGCCTTGCGATGATTTCTGTCTTCTCCTTCATCTTCAAAACTAATATCAGGACCGGAATGCGTATGAATAACTCCGATAATGATATTTTCCTTTGGAACAGAGTATTTTCCGGCAAGGACCGTACGGGCATAATCTGAAATCGGTTCTTCTAACCGGCACAGATCCCAAGTGGACCATATAAAAATCTCCCCGTTAATGCGCAGGACCAAGGTCCTGCAGTAAAGTTCATCCAAAACACCAATAGATTTTCCCGTTCTCATATAATAACCGCGCATGTACATAGGAAACAGAGGTGTAATATTACGTTTTGCTGTACTTACTTCAACCATATAATTCTCCCCTTAGTTGAATGAAAGACGGCTCTGTCTGCCAAATAAGAGAGGCAGAACCGTCAGTTGCATGTTTTTAAGTTATGATTAAGCCAGAATTCCCAGCGCAGAGCAGAGCATGGAGAAGATGATGACGATCAGGATCAGAGTAGTGATCTTCATTCCCTTCTTTCCAAGAAGCTTATACAGTACCAGGACAGTAGCTACAGAGATCATGGAAGGCATGATCTTGTCTAACAGATCCGCAACCGCTAAATTGACTTCGCCCATCTGGAATACCAGAGGTGTTTTTGCAGTTACAACCGTTGCGGACAGCGCACCTACAACCGTAAGACCAAGAACAGAAGCAGCATCTGTGATTCGAGCCAGTTTTCCACCGACTTTTGTGATCAGTTTGGTACCTTCGCGGTATCCGATCCACATCAACTGAGTACGAATGCCGATGAAGATAAGGTTTATGATGAGCCACAGGATAACACCGAGGGGGTTGCCTTCCAAAGCCATATATCCTGCAATGGAGCCCATGATAGTAGGAAGCAGTGTCCAGAATAAGGTATCACCGATACCGGCTAAAGGTCCCATTAAGCTGACCTTGATATTCTGTACAGTATCCAGGGAAGCGATTCCCTCTTTGTCTTCCAGCGCCAGAGTAGCACCAAGAACGATATTTGCCAGCCATGGCATGGTGTTGAAGTATTTGTAATGGTTGTTTAATGCTTCCACATATTCGTCATCGTCTTTGTAGATTTTACGCAGCAGAGGCCCAATACCGAAAATAACGGCCGGAGCAAGCTGCGTATCGTAGTTAAAGGTTGTAGTTGCTATTAAGGACCAGCGGATGGCACCTTTCACACAGTCTTTTCTCGTTAAAACGGGAGCTTTTTCCATTACTTCATTCTCATTATTCATCTTCAAGACCTCCTGCAAATCCTACATTTTCCCTTGCCTCTTCATCCATATAAAACTTATAAGCTAAAGCTACGCCAAGGAATGCGATACCAAGGATCGGTACACCCATGTATGCGCTGAGCACAAAACCGATCAGAATGTAGTTGAAGTACTTCTTTGCCGGCATGAAATGGAGCAGCATAGCAATACCAAGACCTGGAAGCAGTTTTCCGGCCACAGACAGACCACCTGTTACCCAGGCAGGAAGCACATCCAGGATAGCCTGAACCAAAGGAGCTCCCGCTGTTAAAGCTATAGCAGTTGGAAGAGACGTAAGTACAGCTACCATAACAGGACAAAGATAAAGGATAGCATGCATTTTACCGAACTGTTTTTCATTTGCATATTTCTGGGATTTCTGAGCAATGAAGGAGTTGCAGATTTTGAATAAAACATCCATCTGTACACCTAACATACCAACAGGAAGACCAATGGTCATACCAACTTCCGGACCCTGTCCGGTTGTCTTTGCAAATGCGCATGCGATAATGGTTGCAACACCATAATCAGGTATAGAAGAACCTCCAACAGCAGCAACACCTAAAGCCATTAATGTGAATGTACCACCGATGTATAGACCGCTTTTCATGTCGCCTAAGATCAGTCCACACAGAAAACCTACAATAACAGGTCTCGCATGGGTCAGTGATAATCCACGGCGGTCAACGTTGATCTCAGCAGCAACCAGAACAAGCAGTACAATTTGTAAAGCACTTAATTGCATAACATTTTCCCCCTTTGTTATTTCAGAAATTCATCAACAGAAATTTCTGCATCTGCAGGTACATACTGTGCATAGAGTTTGGTCCCCGCAGCCTTTAATTTCTTATAAGCCTCAAGGTCATCCGGCTTTGCGTAAGCTCTCTTGGAAAACTTCACAGCTTCTTCGCCTTCCTCAGGTTTTACAGTTCCGCCAATGACCAGTTCCGGGATCTTTACACCGATTTCAGACAGCTTTACCAATGTTTTCGGCCTCTTAACCAGTACAAATACTGTGTGATCATTGTATTTTCCGGCTTTGAAGTTATTTAAAGCTGTTTCCTCGGTAATGATGGAAATAGCCATTCCGGTAGGTCTGGCAAGCTTCATGCTGGCTTTGGTCAGTTCATTGTTGGCAACAGTGTCATCAATGATCATGATACGCTGTGCGCCGGAACGTCCGGCCCACTGTGTAGCCACGATACCATGAAGAAGACGGTTATCAATTCTTGCAAGTACAATACCCATATTTACCTCCTATTCGTCCTCACGGACGGCCGGGCTTTCTGCCTGCCCGGAAAGCTTATTTTTTGAATTCAAATGCATGTAATCATAAATGTAAGCAATCTCACTTACAGGCAGAGCCACCCGGTAATGCCGGGAGATATCCTGAAAGCTGTCCCTTACCTGCCTGATAAAGTCGGCATGTTTTTGTTCAAATTCTTCCAGATCCTGGTAATTATCAATAGGTGTTTTTGTGACCAGACGTTCCACCAGACAACACAGGTGAACATAAAGCCCGATCATGATACGTCCTGCGATCTTTCTTCCTGTGATCTTCTGAAGCCGTCCCACCGCCTGCTCCACTTCATCTAAAAGCTTGTCAGGATTTAAAATGGTAATGGACTCTACTACATTCTGCAGAGAGAAATTCTTTACCAGGTTCTGGTTAAATACTTCCATTTGTTCTTCATCCAGATACTCTGAGAAAATGTTTGTCAGCTTTTCTGCGGAATTCATGGAAATAATGTCCTCCAGTGAGATAAAAGGAATTCCCTCAATCTCCGGATTGAAAAGCCCGATGATGCATTTTACATGGTATTGCTGGAAAATCTCATCATGGCTGCCGTTTTTCATCAGCCGGTAATAATCGTAAGCCACAAATTTTACAGGAATGGAAGTGGCGGAAGTCTTTAAGATCAGCTCTTTCAACTTTTCCGTTGTGTCAATGCCGTTTTCTCCGCTGAAGATCACGGCATCTTCCTTCTGTACATTGTGGATGATACGGTAGGTGCAGACATTGCTTTCGCTGGCCCGTTTCAGGATGTCCTCCAGCTTCTGGTTCCCACAGATTCCTAAGCCGATGTCAACAGCTAAGGCAGTGGAAATATTGTTGATGATGCCAATGTTTAAGTTTCTCAGGCCGCGCATCTGGCTGTGGATCTGCTCTAAAGAACCCATATCCACCAGAAGAATTAGGTCCTGACAGGTGATAAATCGTTCAATGTGTTTTTCCAGCAGCCCGGTGATGTCGCTCATCTGCATATCAAGGGGCATATCAATGGCATCAAATACCTTTCGCCCGATGATCTGGTTAGCGGCATCTGCAATACTGGAAGCTGTTGCATAGCCGTGGCTTAAGATAATACCGGCTGCGGAAAGTCCCTGGATCTTCTGGTTCTGGTTTTTTATATCTAAAAGCAAAAACAGCTGGTTTAAACTGTCTGCTTCAATGTCCAGATTCAGTTTGATCAGGTTTATGATCCTGGAACAGATGACGGATTCTTTTTCAAGAACAGCGCTTACAGCCTGAAACATTTCTTCAATCTCGCCATGGTTTTGTTTTATCCAGTTGTCGATCAGATGGTCGCCCTGAAGCTGTATATATAAGCGGCGGGCAAGTAAGTGGCTGTATTTTTTGGAAAGGCTGATGCCATACATTTCACCTACATTTTCAAAAATCTGATTGATCAGCTGTTCGTAAGTGGAGATCTTGATGTTTACAAGCTTCTGTCCGTAGATCAGATAGTCGTAATAATCATTTAATTGTTTCCGGAACTCTGTTATCAGGCCGTCAAAACTGAGCATATCCTGACGGTAATCTTCAAAGACATCTAACATGATCTGGAAATACTGTACCGTCTGCCCCAAAGAGGTGTCACGGCTGTAACTGTTTAAGTGGATCATCCGTTTGTCTTTGTCCTCAACCTCCAGTTTTAAGGAGGAGAGCATATATTCCGGAAGGTGATAACTGTGGATAGCGATACCA
Organism: Agathobaculum sp.; assembly: GCA_963611035.1. Lineage (GTDB taxonomy): Bacteria > Bacillota > Clostridia > Lachnospirales > Lachnospiraceae > Enterocloster. Next base: position 5,113 of record CAVDQU010000106.1, on the reverse strand, counting down.
TCGCTGTTTTTTTCCAGATAAGCTCCGGCACAGCTGCTGGTAACGCAGGTTTTTAATTCGTCGATGTTGTTTTCGTAGGAAAATTCCAGCATACAGTGGAAGGCGTTCTGGCTGATGCTTACATCTACGCCCATGCGCCGCCCTTCTGCTTTTAAGAAGGAGACTAACATTTCCTCTTTTTCATCGGCTGTGCGTTCATGCAATGTTGGGACCGGGATCACAATGGGGATCATCCTTGCAAGTGGCTTATAAAGTGTTTCCGCCGGCACTTTTGTGGTGGAAAATACCAGTCTTGCATTGGACTCAAAAACATGTTCGTCATCATGATATCCTTTGTATTGTCCCGAAATTAAGTAGGAATAGATCAGTTCCTGTCCTGAAAATGGAAGCCTGTCAATTTCATCGAAGAAAAGGATGCCGCCGTTTGCTTTTGCAAGCCAGCCTTTTCCGTCTTCGCTGCCGCAAAGGGAAATAGCAAATTTTTCTTCATTCTGGGCATATTCGGAGCAGTCTACTGTGATGTAAGGCGGGAGAGAAGCTGCGCCTGCAGTTCCAATTACCCGTTCATTTACAGCATATTCATACATCAGCCTGGAAAGAAAAGCCTTTCCTGTTCCGCCGGCTCCGTTAAACAAGGCCGGAAGACCATTTGGCGGGTATTTAACAGCTGCTTTACACTGCTCAATGCAGGAACTTAAACTCAGGTAATAACCGATAGCTTTCTGAAAATCTCTTTTATTTTCATTGCTTCGGCATTTCCGCTGAAAATCGTCCATACCGGAGAATACGCAGGTTTCCAGGACGACCTGGGCTTCGCGTTCAACATTTTTTTTATGGAAGAAATAAACGGGACGGGAGTTGACCTTAATGGCCCGCTCTTCTTTTACCAGCTCATTCAGATACTGACTGGCCAGATTACGGGAAATGTTCAGTGATTCACTGATATGGTTCGCCGTAAAATATTTCAGATCTTTCAGGGCAAAACCCCGGCTTATTTTTTCCAGGTAAAGATAGAGTTCTTCTTTTGTGCTGAGCATGTACATGATCTCCTGTTTGTTGATTTGGATTTGATTTTTTCGCGCGTGTTTTATGTCTACCTGATTACATGGCTTATTATACAAAAAAATGGATGAAAAGGAATAGGTTTTGGACGATTTCGCCAGTGGGGAGTGGGTTTCGTCAGTATGGGTGAGGAAAATGGGGAGCGTTTAGGAGCGGGGGAATGGGGTTCGACACTAGGATTGACACTTTTGTGGAGCTTGAGTGTGCTATACTATGAGTATACACATAAATACAGGAGGAAAAGCAAGCGATGCACAGTGAAAAACCAACCATCCGTCTGGTGGCCGTAGACATGGACGGAACTCTGCTTCATGATGACAAAAGCATATCAGACTATACATTAAATGTATTAAGAAGGATCGTAGAAAAAGGCGTGATCTTAGTACCTGCATCCGGCAGACCTTTAGAAGGAATGAGAGCTGCTGTTTTAAATAATGTAGACGGCATTAAATACGCCATCTGCTCCAACGGTGCCATGCTTATGGACGTGCCGGAGGAAAAAAGCATCTGTGAGGCTGGTATTTCCACAGAAAAGGCTGTTGAAGCCCTGAAATACATAGAACAGTTCCCAACGGCTGTGTATGCCCATACAGATAAAGGAACATTTAGAGAGGTCGGCTGGGAAAAAACAGGACTGTCTGCGAAATATCCTTATATTAAATTCAGCGAAGGAAATGTAGAAGATCTGGGAACATTTTTAGAGACCAGCGGTGTAAAAGTAATGAAAATGGGTGCTTTTGCTTTAAGAGATGGCCTTGCAGAGGAACTTTTGGTAAAAGGAAGCCCGATCCCGGGGATCGTATTCCTGCGAACAGGAGACGGCATTATAGAATTAAACTCCACCAATGCTTCAAAAGGCAATGCAATGTGCACACTTTGTGAAAAATTGGGGATAAGTATGGAAAATGTGCTGGCCATTGGGGATAACGAAAACGATATTTCCATGCTCCAGGCTGCAGGAATCTCCGCTGCAATGGGAAATGCAGAAGATGATGTAAAACAGGCTGCAAAATTTGTGGCTGGTAATAATGAAGAGGATGGAGCAGCTCATTTCCTGGAGGAATGGGTGCTGTAAAATAAAATGCAGGAACGAAAAACGGACGCGCCGGTTGACGCGTCCATTTGTTTTGCAAATTATGAACTCTGCGCTGGTGTGCGCCAATACCTGCTTACGCAGGCAGTTGTCAAAGTATCCCTGTGGACTGCAAAAACAATACAAACATCATAACCGGTGCCACATAGCGGATCATGACCCGGTACAGTTTCTTGCAGCCAAAGGTATCGCCGGTGCTTTCCATTTCTTCGATCACATAGTCTGGTGTTTTGATCCAGCCGATGAGGAAGGCGGATAACAGTGCGATAAACGGCATCATAACGCTGTTGCTGATATAGTCCATGATGTCTAATAACTGTCCTACAGAGCCGTTTGGCAGCTTTACTTCAATATAGAAGATACTGTAGCCAAGAACGATGACGGCAGAGGCAGCCAGGTAGATTACAGCCAGTACAAGGACAGTTTTCTTACGGCCTGTGTGGAAAATCTCCATGCAGTTGGCAGTGATGGATTCCAGCACGGAAATACAGGATGTAAGAGTGGCAAAAATAGTTGTTACAAAGAACAGGATTTGAGACCCATGAAGAAGAGTTTATGAATGGTCGTTTTCCGGAAAATGGGAAAAAGGCAGTAGGAGCAGAGCGTTTCCCGTTGTGGTATGAGCTGCGCAAAGAGATGCAGGCCAATGATCTGGCATGCAACATTTTATCGGATAAAGAAGAACGGGTACGTGCTGTATTTGCCCTGGGAATGAACCTGCGTATGTTTGCAGGAGATGAGCGGACAAAAAAGGCCCTGGAAAAACTGGATTTTTTTGTAGATGTAGATCTTTTTATGACAGATACAGCCGGTTATACGGACATTGTTCTACCAGCATGCACTTCCATGGAACGGGGAGAGTTTAAATGTTATCCGGGAGGTTACGCGTGGTATACAAAGCCGGTAGTAGAACCTTTAGGGGAAGCCAAGTCAGATGCAGAAATATTGACTCTTCTGGCAAGAAAGATGGATCTACCAGATGATCTGTTAAAACAGGGATATAAAGACTGCATCCGCTGGATCATCCGTGATCTTCCTAGCACAGTAGAGCAGCTGGAAGCAAGTCCAACGCCTGTAAAAGTTCCGGGACTTAAACCATATGTGCCGGGAAGCTGGCTGGAAAAAGGGCTTCCTACACCAAGCGGAAAGTTTGAACTGGATTCTGTTTTGATCAAGGATCATCCAGAGTGGAAATTAGACAGTCTGCCGACTTATCAGCCGCCTTTAAATCCGGATCCTGTGAAATGGCCCTATGCATTGTGTGCTGGAGTCAGAATCTCCAATGCCATCCATTCAAGGCTTCACGACCAGCCATGGGCGCGGACTTTAAGGCCAAGGCCACAGGCAGAAATCAGCCTGGAAGATGCGAAAAAACTGGGAGTAGAAGAAGGCGACCTGATCGATGTTGAGACCCCTAATGGATGTCTTTGTATGGAAGCATCTCCTACAGGAACAGCACCTGAGGGTGCGGTTTATCTGTTTCAGGGATACAGGGAAGCAGATGCCAATTCCTTATTAGACCCGGATAATCTGGATCCATACAGCGGATTCCCGGCAGACAGAAGCTCATATTGCAGGATCAGGAGGCATGAAAATGAAAAAGATTGATTTAGACATGGAACGATGCTGTGCCTGTGGTGCCTGTGCCATTGCCTGCATGGATCAGAATAATATTGAACCGGAAGAAGGCATGCGCCCGTTCAGAACAGTATTCAGGGATGACTGGGAAGAAGATGGAAAAGCACAGTATTTTTCCATTGCATGTATGCATTGCGATAATGCCCCCAGTGCCTGATCTTCCTGCTGCTGTTTTTCCTTGCCGGCATCATTTTCCCTCTTACCACATCGGAAATGATTAATGATTTTAAGGCCTGCGGCGGAGTTCTGCTGATTGCAACAGGATTTCGAATGGCGAAACTAAAGGACTACCCCATTGCAGATATGATCCCCGCCATGATCATGGTCATGCCTATGAGCTGGCTGTGGGTTAATTATATTCTGCCGTTGGTGAGTTGAATAACGGTCTGATTGACAAATTTCACCAGATATATTTGAAGAAAAAATAAAGAAAATTACTTTATATTTTCTTTGTAAGGTGTATAATAATGGTGAAAGGAGTGTTGTATATGGCACAGACAGTAAATGTTAATTTTAAATTAGATGCAGATGTAAAAAAGAGTATGGAAAAAGCTTGTGCAGATATGGGGCTTTCTATGAGTGCGGCATTTACGATTTTTGCAAAAAAAGTGGGAAGAGAACGTCGTATCCCGTTTGAAGTTTCTGCGGACCCATTTTATTCAGATAGCAATATGGAACACTTGAGACGCGGAGTCGCAGCACTGAATGCAGGAAAAGGTGTAGCACATGAAATTATAGAGGATGAAGATGCATAAAGTATGGTTTGATGAGGCATGGGAAGACTATTTGTATTGGCAAATGTAGGATAAAAAGACTTTAAAGCGTATTAATTCATTATTAAAAGATGTAGAACGTAACCATTTTGAGGGAATTGGTAAACCGGAGCCGTTAAAGGGTGAATTAAGCGGTTTTTGGAGCAGACGGATCGATGATACCAACCGACTTGTATATCGTATTAATGCAGGTGTATTGGAAATCGTGTCATGTAAGGGACATTATGATGATTAATAATGGGGTTAAAGGCGAAATGTTGTAGTAGACATTTCGTCTTTTTCTTTACTGTGAAAAATTAACAATATATTTAAGCTGTACAGGCTTTTCTTATAATTATTTGTATAGTATAATAAAAATAGTTTGAAAATTACTTTTAAATCACGGAAAATATGAGAAAACAATACAAGGAGAACACAATGTTAGCAAGACTGGAAATGAAATTAGAGAAAGCAGATGGAATGTCATACCAGATGTCTTCTTCCTTTCATGGAGCCTTGATGGAGTTGTTTCCAAGGGAATATGGCGAAAAGCTTCATTTATCAAAAT
>CAVDQU010000105.1:0-9711 GCA_963611035.1 Agathobaculum sp. | reverse complement strand
CACAAAAAGATGTGGGGAGCGCATACTTTTATTATTTATTATTTTCTTTTAGGTATGCATCTGCATCCTTAAAAAAGCTCCACACGATCATCAGGATAATAAATCCGATCGGAAAAGCAGCCACAATGGATACAGACTGAAGACTGCTCATGGAGTTTTCTGAAAAGATCAGGGCAATAGGGAAAAGCATTAAAGTTACAGCCCAGAACAGTTTTACTTTTTTGTCCGGCTCCTGATCTGCATCCAGGGAGCGGTAGGAATAAGAACTTGCCACCATGGTAAGGGCATCAAAAGTAGTAGCGTAAAAAGCAATCATGGTCACAGCTAACAGGATCAGTCCAAACTTAGCAGCAGGCATTGTTTCAAAAACGGCAATGATGGTTTGATACAGATCTCCGGTTTCCTGGTATAATCCCATCAGATCTAAAATTCCATGTGTCTGCAGTCCCAGACCATAATTTCCCAGAATAATAAAAGAAGTAAATGTTCCCGCCAGTCCGAAGAAATAGCCGCCTAAAACAGTCTGACGGATGGTTCTTCCTTTGCTGATGGTTCCGATGAAAAAGGGAGTTGCCACGCACCATACCATCCAGTAAGCCCAGTAGAAGATGGTCCAGGTCTGAGGGAAAGAAGAGGTGCGCAGGGCATCAGTCCAGGTTGCAAGAGAGACAAAATTCTGTGCCAGAGTGCCTACTGCGCTGATACCTGTTTCAATGATATAGCGGGTCTGGCCGCCTAAAAACAGGAAGTAAGCCAACAGTATGAAAAACAGGTAGATACAGGAAGCTGCCAGCCTTGCAACTCCCTGCATACCAAAATAAACAGCCATTGTGTATACAATACAGATAATAACTAAAATGGCAATGGTAAGCAGTGGTGTTTCTGCGATCCCTAAAACCTTGCTTAAAGCCATGGATAAAAGCGGTGTAGCCAGTGAAAAGGTGGTGGCAGTTCCTGCTAACAGGGCGAACACAGCAGTCAGGTCAATGAGCTTTCCGATCACGCCGTCTACCTTCTTTCCAAGAAGAGGACGGCAGGCTTCTGAATATTTTTGTTTATTCCTTTTGCGTACATGGATCATGAAACCGAAGGAAACAGCCAGAATGATGTAAAAGCTCCATGGAATAGGGCCCCAGTGAAACAAAGGATATACAGAAGCCCAGTCCTGAACGGATCCCATTTCAGCAATGTGAGGATCCCCTGCATAAAGCATCCATTCACAGAGAGAGTAAAAAAGGATATCTGCAGCCAGACCGGCAGTAAACATCATGGAACCCCACTGGAAGGCGGTGTACTGAGGCTTTTCCACATTTCCTAATTTAATAGAGCCAAAACGGGAAAATGCCATATAAAGGGAGCAGATCACAGCGCCCAGTCCCATTAACAGATAATAGCTTCCCAGTTCATTACCCAGGAAAAAACGGATGGACGCCAGGACATTAGCGGAGCCTTCCGGAAACATCATAAACAGACAGCATAACAATGCAATGCATCCAAAAGGCAGTATGGTTGTGACCCAGTCAAGATTCTGTAAAAATGATTTCTGTTTCGGTTCCATGAGAATGACCTCCTGTTGAAAAATATTATGTTCAAAAATATTTAAAATCAAATTATATTGAACATGATAGCACCGATAAGACGAAATAGCAAGGCATAATTTCACAGAAGTTTCACATAGGTAACAATTTTGTAAGAAAAAACTACTATTAAAATTGCGGTTTCTTCGCTATAATAGTACCGTTGAAAATTAAGGAGGTTTTTTTATAATGTTTAACTGGAAAAAAGTTTCTCTGATCCTTCTTGCGTCAGCAGCTCTTTTAAGCGGCTGTACCAAGAGCAACATCGTATCTCCGGATAGCGGAAAGATCGAAGGTGATGGACAGCCGGATACAGAGATCGATAAACATATTGCTATTGACTGGGAAGAGGTCCGTTCTGATCTGGAAGAGAAGTACTTAGAGCCATATGGTGCATTTGCAGATTATGTAATGGACTTAAATGTAATTTACGATGATGAGAGCAGAATGCTTACAGTTCTGCTTCCTGTTACCAAAAAGACTACCAGCGATGTAGCTGTTGTTTATGCCCAGGACGTATTAGGAACTATTGGTGAGTCTGTATCCACCCAGAACTTCTATTATACAGCACCTGAGGAAAATGACGATGGCTATACCACAAGCTACGGAAGCTTCTTTGATGAGCATGACGTAAAGGTACAGGTATTCCCTTATGATAAAGAGGGGGATGAAAGTGCTTATCTGGTAAATGATACCATTAAAGCAGGCGATGTAAGAGCTGTTGAGCCGTTACAGTAAGGAGACATGAAAATGAGACGCATTGACAGATACTGGAAGCGCTGCGCGGCAGGTGTGATGGCAGCAGTTACACTGATGCTGGGACAGGGAACCATGCAGTCCTTTGCCATGAACGCACAGGTAGTTACTTCCCCAAATAAGATCATTGTTCAGGATGAAACACAGAATACAGGAAACCAGGGCAATATCGGTACACAGACAGCAGCTGTTAAGGCAGAGGTGGCAGGTTTTGGAGAGGTTTCTACTCCTGTTACGGATTCTTCCTCTTATTTTGGAAAAGGAAGACTGACTCTTCTTGCCAATCATGATACGGCGGCTCAGCAGCTGGCAGCTATTATTGAAACAGGAGAAGGCGGCCTGATCGTGGTGGATGGCGGATGGACTGATAACGCGGATTATGTGTTGAAACAGATCAAAGCAAAGGGAGGACATGTTCAGGCGTGGCTTCTTACTCATCCGGATTCAGATCACGTAGGCGCATTGGCGAATATATTGTATAATCATGCAAATGAGATTACCATAGACGGTATCTACTACTCTTTCCTGGAGGACAGTTGGTATGCGGAAAAAGATGCCAATGTTTCAGGAATGGTAGCTTACTTAAAGGGGGCTTTTGCAAAGGTTTCCTCAGCTATCCTTCACGGTAATATCGTAGCAGGACAGGTAATTAACGCAGGACCTGCAAAGGTTCAGGTCTTGAATCAGGCTTATAAAGAAAACAACGACTTTGTTAATAATAGCAGCGTTGCATATATGGTCTCTTTAAACGGAACAAATGTGGTATTTTTAGGAGATTTAGGACGTAGCGGCGGCGAGCATCTGATGCAGGATGTAAACCTTGGAGCTTTAAAATGCAAGATGGTACAGATGTCCCATCACGGACAGAATGGTGTAGACTATGAAGTATATAAGGCTTTAAGACCTTCTGTATGCTTATGGCCGACGCCGCAGTGGTTATGGGATAATGATAACGGCGGCGGCGCCGGAAGCGGTTCCTGGAAGACTCAGGAGACCAGAAACTGGATGACCCGTCTGGGAGTAAAAGAATATTACGCAACCAAAGACGGCGACCAGGTGATCGAATAAAAATTAAAAAGTTTAAGATTCGTTATCATTGCAGGGAAGTCCGCTGTGATAAGAATAATTTCCAAGTTCGTCCAGTATCCTTTCAAAGGATGCTGGGCGGATATTTTTTTGCTCTAATAGTGAGTTGATCATGTAATAGATGGCAGCATGTTTACTAAGACACTGGCGGAACAGGTCCGGGAAAGAGGTCTGGGAAGCAATGCTCTTATCCCATGGATTGCACCAGACTTCATGGCGCAGGTTCAGGCTCCATACCGGGTCTTCTACCACATCTGTTACCATTTTGCTGGAAGCCAAAGGGTTTCTTAAAAACAGAGATTCTACAAATTCGATCCCGTTCTTTTTCTGGCTGTTAGGATCAGAAAGGGTGCGGCAGCCAAACCGCAGGGCGAGAATGGATCTGTGTATCATTCCCGGAGATACCTGGTAATGATTTTTGCTGCTTAAAGGATAAAAGGCATCGTTTAAGCAGGAGGACAGAAAGCGGGAGATAAACTGTGTCTCCATGCCATTTAAACAGATAGTAGCCGCCTGGTTGAACTGGGACGGCTTTTTCTTTTTATATTTCATTAATAAAAGGGCATCAATGTCATTTTCCAGTTTGGCGTGCAGACCGTGGCAGGCGGCAGTTGGATGTTCTGCGTCATAGTGGATGCGGCCGTAAACATAAGGATGGCAGATGGAATCTCCAATATAATGGCTGATAAAACCGCACAAAAAAGCAAGGCCTTCTTCCCGCTGCTGTTTGGATTCGATCTTTGAAAGCCGGTTGAATGCACAGCGGAAAAAGTCACTTACATGGTGTTCATGCATATAGGAGCCAATATTGCGGTGGTCTCTGTGCCGCAGGATAGGCAGGTTATAAAAAAACATATCCGGTCCCTGAAGACCAAGCTGGTAGAGCCAGCGGTATTTTGCAATGATGAATTTTAAGTTGTTCTGAGGCATGTCATTGTATGCCTTCATACCAAGGATGTAGTGGGTGGTGAAGCCGGGCATTTTTGCGGGCCTCCTTTCGTAACGCTTGTTTTTCTTTTGCGCTCTTTACAGTATATCACAAATTCAGGCGCAAAAGCAGGCATAGAACAGAAAAACACTGCATAAAAACCTCATAAAAAGACTGCGTAGAGGTTTTTATGAAAGTTCTGGAAATGGTCCATGGGATCATATGGGGGCCGTGGACAGTGGGTGTGTTTCTGGTGGTGGGGCTGGTGCTGTCGGCGCGCTGCCATTTTTTCCAAATACTGGGATTTTTCCATTGGTGGAAGGCAACAGCTGGGAGTTTACGGGGAGAGAAAGATGCATATAATGAAGGCAATGAGGGTACAGGCGGTACCGGTTCTCATCATGGCATCACTCAGTTCCAGTCTGTATGCACCGCTCTTGCAGCAACGGTAGGAACGGGAAATATCGCTGGCGTAGCTACAGCTCTTGTATCCGGAGGTCCAGGCGCTGTGTTCTGGATGTGGGTCTCTGCACTGATCGGGATGGCTACAGCCTATGGGGAGACGTACCTGGGCTGTAAGTACCGCTTTAAGGATGAACAGGGGAAATGGGTCTGTGGTCCTTTTATTTATATGGAAAAAGGACTTGGCATTCCCTTTATGGCAGTGGGATACAGTTTTTTCTGCTTTTTATGTGCTCTTGGAATGGGAAGCATGGTACAGGCCAATTCAGCGGCAGAAACACTGGAATTTACCTGGGGGATACCATCAACGTTAGGAAGTGGTATTCTGGCGGTCCTTACAGGTGCTGTGATCTTAGGGGGGATAAAACGTATTGGAAAAGCGGCAGAGTGCCTTCTGCCTCTGGCCTCTGGAATCTACATTTTATTTTCCCTGATCGCTCTTTTATTATGTGCAGACCGAATACCAGACGCATTTTTAAAGATCTTCCAGTCTGCTTTTGGATTTCGCCAGGTTTCCGGCGGCATAGCAGGCTTTGGCATCAGCCGCAGTATCCGATATGGTATATCCAGAGGTGTTTTCTCCAATGAAGCGGGGCTTGGTACTCTGGCAGTCCTTCACGGTCCGGCAGAACATACCACACCCCAGGAGCAGGGAATGTGGGCTATGTTTGAGGTGTTTTTTGATACGGTGGTGTTGTGCAGTCTTACGGCATTGGTCATACTTTGCACCACACAGGGGGATACAGAAACATTTTCCCTTACAGGAGCAGCATTGGCCGTTGCCTGTTTTTCTGCAAAGCTGGGGATGCTTGGAGAATGGTTCATCAGCATTTCCATGGTAGTATTCGCCTTTGCCACCCTGATCGCATGGTATTATCTGGGACAGCAGGCAGTGGTATATTTAAAAAGAAAAATAAAGATTTTACACTTACATATATCATATCCCATTTTATTTTTACTGGCTGTGTTTGCCGGCGGCTGTATCCGTCTGGAAGCGGTATGGCTGCTGTCAGATCTGTGGAATGGTCTGATGGCATTTTTCAATCTGACTGCTTTATTATTTCTGGCTGGAGAGATCCATATACCAGATAATCATCCGGACAGCCGTTTTGATACCACAAAAAAAGCACCTCACGCTTCGTGATGTGCTTTTTCTGGAAAAAAGTATTATTAAAAGGGAGGAGAGCTGATAAAGTCTTATCAGCTCGAGTATTATGAAAAAAATCTTGTAAGCTTAGTCAGGTTTTAAAACTTTCAGGGATGAGGTTTTGTTTGTTTTCTTTGTTCCTCATCTATGACTAAAGTATAGAAAGAAAAGATGAAGAAATCGTGTTCATTGTGTAACACTTTTTTGAATGATTTATGAACGATTTATGAATGACTTAATGAGAATTTTTGTAGCGTTGACAACCTCATCTGGTTGTCATAAAATGAAAAACATAATACAAATGAGATAAGCGCTGATCCTAAAGGAGTTTTCACAAATGACCTTAATGCAGATGAAATATGCCATTGCAGTGGCAGATACAAAATCTATGAACGAAGCGGCCCGCAGCCTGTTCATCACACAGCCCAGCCTTTCTGCGTCTATTAAAGAGCTGGAAAATGAGATCGGTATAGAGCTTTTTAAGCGTACTAACCGGGGAATCACTGTGACGCCGGAAGGAGAGGAATTTTTAGGCTATGCCAGACAGGTGGTGGAGCAGTACCGCCTGATCGAGTCCAAGTACATTGAAAAAGAAAATGTGCGCAAGAAATTCAGTGTGTCCATGCAGCATTATTCCTTTGCGGTCCAGGCATTTGTGGAAATGGTGCGCCAGTTTGGAATGGACAAGTATGAGTTTGCAGTCCATGAGACCAAGACATACGAAGTGATCGAAGATGTAAAGAATTTTAAAAGTGAGATCGGCATTTTATATCTCAATGATTTTAACAGCAAGGTACTGACCAAGCTGTTTACGGAGTTTGGCTTGGAATTTCACAGGCTTCTTGACTGCGGTATCTATGCTTATATGTGGAAAGGAAATCCGTTAGCTTCCAGAGCTTCTGTTACTATGGATGATCTGCAGCCATATCCGTGCCTGGCGTTTGAACAGGGAAATAACAACTCCTTTTATTTTGCAGAAGAAGTACTTTCTACTTATGAATATAAGCAGCTGATCCGTGCCAACGACCGTGCTACCATGCTGAATCTGATGAAGGGGTTAAATGGTTATACTCTTTGTTCCGGTATTATCTGTGAGGAGTTAAATGGCGGCGATTATTGTGCTGTGCCTCTGGAATCCGATGAAGTGATGACCATTGGGTATCTGTGCCGCAAAGGTGTGGCTATCAGCCCCTTAGGCCAGAAGTACCTGGATGAGATACGAAAGTATAAGAATAATGACGCTCGTTATAGGTAAAACCTATAGCGGGCTCTTTTTTTTGTGTATTAGACAGATGAAAAAAGTCGTGTTATTATTTGTCCATAAACAAAAACAAACCAACACAGTAGGTAAATGAACACAATAAAAACAAATTGATCTTATTCAGGAGGACGATAACATGGGAAAGAAATCTTATAATGAAAGAAACTTTAAATTTGAAACATTACAGCTTCATGTAGGACAGGAGCAGCCAGATCCGGTAACTGACGCAAGAGCAGTGCCGATCTACCAGACTTCTTCCTATGTATTCCGTAACTGCGATCATGCAGCAGCAAGATTTGGACTGAGCGACGCAGGAAATATTTACGGACGTCTCACCAACCCAACAGAAGATGTATTTGAAAAGAGAATTGCAGCTTTAGAGGGCGGTGTTGCAGCTTTAGCAGTCGCTTCTGGTGCAGCAGCAATCGCATATACCTTCCAGAACCTGGCACATGCAGGCGATCACATTGTAGCAGCTGAGAATATTTACGGTGGTACATACAACCTGTTTGCCCACACTCTTCCGGAGTATGGTATTAAGACCACTTTCGTAGATCCATTTAACTATGAGCAGGTTGAGGCTGCGATCCAGGAAAATACCAAGGCTATTCATGTAGAGACCTTAGGAAATCCAAACTCTGATGTAGTTGATATTGAAAGACTGGCACAGATCGCACATGCACATAAGATTCCGTTAGTAGTTGATAATACCTTCGCAACCCCATATCTGGTACGCCCGATCGAATACGGCGCTGATATCGTTGTACATTCCGCAACCAAGTTCATTGGCGGACATGGAACCACCATCGGCGGTGTGATCGTTGACAGCGGTAAGTTTGACTGGGAAGCAAGCGGCAAGTTCCCGTCCTTAGTTGAGCCAAATCCAAGCTATCATGGTGTAAGCTTTGTAAAGGCAGCTGGTCCTGCTGCATTTGTTACCAAGATCCGTGCTATCTTACTTCGTGATACTGGTGCAACTCTTTCCCCATTCCATGCATTCTTCTTCCTGCAGGGACTTGAGACACTGTCTCTTCGTGTAGAGCGTCATGTAGAGAATGCGCTGAAGGTAGTTCAGTACTTAAACAACCATCCACAGGTAGAAAAAGTTCATCATCCATCTGTATCCAATGATCCAGAGCAGCAGAAACTGTACAAGAAGTACTTCCCCAACGGCGGCGGTTCTATCTTCACCTTTGAGATCAAAGGCGATGCACAGAAGGCAAAGGACTTCATCGACAATCTGGAGCTGTTCTCCTTACTTGCAAACGTAGCAGATGTTAAGTCTCTGGTCATCCATCCAGCATCTACCACTCATGCACAGCTGACAGAAGAAGAACTGAAAGAGCAGGGAATCTACCCGAACACCATCCGTCTTTCTATCGGTACTGAGAATATTGAAGATATCATCGAAGATTTGGATGAGGCATTTAAGGCAGTAGCTGAATAATAAGAAAATTAGGAAAATAGTATATGTATTTTACAGGCGTATCTTTTCGTAAGAAGGATACGCCTGTTTTTCCTTATAAGCTTTTTGATCTATTGCGGCTTTTTTGACATACGGTATTTTTTAGGAGTCATGTTAAATTTTGCAAAAAACTGCCTTGCAAAATAACTGGAGGAACCAAAACCGCAGGAAAGGGCAATCTCCGTAACCGATTTATCGGTTAGAAGCAAGGAAGCTGCAACGGAAAGGCGGTGTTCGTTCAGCACTTCTAATGGTGTTTTACCGAAGCAGTTGCGAAAATACCGAAAGCAGGAATTACGGCTGATATAAGCAGCTTCAGCAATGTTTTCTACAGTCAGTTTTTCATCATAATGAGAATAAAGAAAGGTAAGAGCACGCTTGATGGCTGTGCTTTCTTTTGTAAAAGCATCTGTTGTTCGCAGATAAGGTGAAAGGTCTGTGCTTTGTAAATATCGGAGTGTTTCAAACCATAAACGGAAAATAAGGCTGAGCGCATAGAGCTCAAATCCATAGGTCATATCCCGGCTGTTATAGATTTCCGGTAAAAGCTGGTGGATCACCTTTCCTGCACCGGCTTTATTTTGGATCTTCAGCGCAGGAAAATTCAGATCTGTTTCCGATGAAAAATATTTTTGATAGATCAGGCTTTGATCATCTGCACAGAGCAGCGATGGTGGAAAAGCTACAGTATACATTAAAACAGGATCATCCTCTGCCTGCTGCGTCAGATAGTGCATTCGGTCAGCATTAACAAAAATACAGTCACCAGGTCCTAACTCAAGAGCATATTCGGAAAAATGGTAGACCATATGTCCTTTGAGAATTACCCCATATTCAAATTCCGAATGCCAGTGTGGCGGCAGTCCCTTTTCATCGATATTCCGAAAATCACCTGTCCAGATTTCCAGTGGAAACAGGGGATCACCATAGCCGACGATCTCACGAAAATTTTTATCCAGATTAATGGGAGTTTGATTCATCATAACAGTCCTTGGTACGATTTTATTGTTTTTTGGTGTATTAATAATA